>JAATGA010000082.1 GCA_015654855.1 Rhodobacterales bacterium | reverse complement strand
GCGGAGGGGATGTGGAAATCGCGGTTGTAGTTGAAGGTGTGCCAGATCGACACCGCGACGATGCCGAAGAAGGACAGCGCGGCCAGCCACCAGATATACCAGATCATCGCCATGCCGAAGACGGTGGACAGCGCGGCCAGAATGACGCCGGTGCCGGTGTTCTTCGGCATGTGAATGTCGAGATAGGGCAGATTGGTGATCCGCGCCTGACCCGCCGCCTTCATGTCCCACCAGGTGTCGAGGCCATGGCTGACCGGGCTGAAAGCGAAGTTGTAGGCCGGCGGCGGCGAAGAGGTCGCCCATTCCAGCGTGCGCCCGTTCCAGGGATCGCCCGTCAGGTCGCGGTTGCCAGGCTCGTTCCGTTTCCAGATCGAGACGCCATACTGGATGAACATGGCCCCGATACCGACGGCGATCAGGCAGGCGCCGAAGGCCGCAATGGCGAACCAGATTTGCAGGTCGGGATCGTCGAACACCCGCATCCGCCGCGTCACGCCCATCAGGCCCAGCACGTAAAGGGGCGTGAAGGCGAACCAGTAGCCCACGACCCAGAACCAGAAGGACACCTTGCCCCAGAACACGTTCAGCTTGAAGCCAAAGGCCTTGGGCCACCAGTAGCTGACCGCCGCGAACAGGCCGAAGACCACGCCGCCGATGATCACGTTATGGAAGTGCGCGATCAGGAACAGCGAGTTGTGCAGCACGAAGTCGGCCGGCGGCACGGCCAGAAGCACGCCCGTCATGCCGCCCACCACGAAGGTCAGCATGAAGGCGATGGTCCACATCATCGGCAGCTCGAACCGGATCTTGCCGCCATAGATGGTGAACAGCCAGTTGAAGAGCTTGGCCCCCGTCGGGATCGAGATGATCATCGTCGTGATCCCGAAGAACGAGTTCACGGATGCGCCCGAGCCCATGGTGAAGAAGTGGTGCAGCCAGACGATATAGGACAGGATGGTGATACAGACCGTGGCGTAAACCATGGACGAATAGCCAAACAGCCGCTTGCCCGCGAAGGTCGCCGTCACCTCGGAAAACACGCCGAAGACCGGCAGGATCAGGATGTAAACTTCCGGGTGGCCCCAGATCCAGATGAGGTTGATATACATCATCGGGTTGCCGCCGAGGTCGTTGGTGAAGAAGTTCGTCCCCAGGTAGCGGTCGGCCGTCAGCAGGATCAGCGTCATCGTCAGCACCGGGAAGGAGGCGACGATGAGGATGTTGGTGCAGAGCGAGGTCCAGGTGAAGACCGGCATCCGCATCAGGGTCATGCCGGGGGCGCGCATCTTCAGGATGGTGACCAGAAGGTTGATCCCCGAAAGCGTCGTCCCGACGCCTGCGACCTGAAGGCCCCAGATGTAATAATCGACGCCGACGTAACTGCTGTATCCGATCCCCGATAAGGGCGGGAAGGCCAGCCAGCCTGTCTGTGCATATTCACCGACAAACAGCGAGGCCATGGTGATCACCGCGCCGCCCACCGTCATCCAGAACGAGAAGTTGTTCAGGAAGGGGAAGGACACGTCGCGCGCACCGATCTGCAACGGCACGACATAGTTCATCAGACCGGTCACGAAGGGCATGGCCACGAAGAAGATCATAATCACGCCATGGGCGGTGAAGATCTGGTCGTAGTGGTGCGCGTTCAGATAACCCTCGGACCCGTTGAAGGCCCAGACCTGCTGCAACCGCATCATGATCGCATCGGCGAAGCCGCGCACGAACATGATCAGCGCCAGCACGATATACATGATGCCGATCTTCTTATGGTCCACCGAGGTGAACCATTCCTTCCAGAGATAACCCCAGAGGCGGAACTTCGTCAGCAGGGCCAAGACGGCGATACCGCCGACGCAGACCCCCGCAAAGGTGGCCCAGACGATCGGCTCTTTCGGGATCGCGTCCCAGTTCAGCCGGCCGAGAAGGAAGGTGGTTTCAACAGGTGCAGGCGTTGCCATTGCGCGGGCTCCGTCAGATGTCTTGCCCGTCGGCGGTGGCGGCCGGCAGAAGCTGGGTGATGGCGTTGGGGGCGGATTGCGACAGCCCGAGGCCGGGCTGTGCAAGGCCCCGGCCGCGCAAAGGTGCGGGATCGGTCGGGCGGCGGGTGTCGGCCTTGCGGGCCAGCATCAGCGCATTATCCTCGGCGGTGCAGAAGCCGGTGACCTGGAAGGGCTGCCAGCCCAGAACCGGGCTGCGGCTGCCGCGAGGCCCGTCGCGGTCATAGGTCAGCGCGGCCAGGTTCATCGTGCCGGCGAGACCCGTGCCGCCCTGCGCATCGAGCGCCATCATCTCGGACATGCAGATCTTGCCGTCCTCGACGCACATGTTCACGACGCGGGCGAAAAGCTCGGGGTCGGTGTCTGCGAAGGTCTGGGGTTTGACGTTTTCGCTCGGCGCTTCCAGTTCCAGGTATTTCGCCCGGTCCAGCATCCCGCCCGCGGCTTTCGCCTCGGCGACCCAGGCGTCGAAACCAGCCTGGTCCAGTGCATGGGCCTTGAACCGCATCCCCGAGAAACCTGCGCCCGAGTAATGCGAGGCGAGGCCTTGGTATTCGCCGGCGGTGTTGAAGACGCCGTGCAGCTTCGTCTCCATCCCTGGCATGGCGTAGATCATGCCGGCCATCGAGGGGATGTAGAAGGCGTTCATCACCGAGGAGGAGGTCAGGCTGAACTCCACCGGTCGGTC
>JAATGA010000342.1 GCA_015654855.1 Rhodobacterales bacterium | reverse complement strand
GGCACTGGAGGCGCTGCGCCGCGCGACCGCGAACCGCGTCTATGGCGGCGCCTGCCTGAACTACGGCCGCCTGGCCGAGGGGCGCAGCGACCTGGCCATCGACGCGGGCCAGAAGGTCTTCGACTTCGCGCCGTTCCGGCCCGTGGTCGAGGGCGCGGGCGGCGTGATCACGGACTGGGCCGGGCGGCCGCTGACCCTTGAAAGCGACGGGCGCATCCTCGCCGCTGGAGGGCGGGCCTGCCACGACGAGGCACTGGACATCATCGCCGGGCTGCGACTCGGGCGCGGCGCCGGCGTGCCGGCATGAACGACAACAACCGACTGGCAGGGAAGACGCATGAGCATTGACATCGAAAACCTTACCGTCACCTACGGACAGGAAAAGGTGATCTCGGGCCTGACACTGAACATTCCCGAGGGCTGTTTCTTCACGCTGCTTGGCCCGTCGGGCTGCGGCAAGACGACATTGCTGCGCACCATCGCCGGGTTCATCCCGGCTGCGGGCGGCGCGATCCGGTTCAGCGGGCAGGACGTGACGAAGCTGCCGCCGCATCGCCGCGCGATCGGGATGGTCTTTCAGGACTATGCGCTGTTCCCCGACAAGACCGTGAACCAGAACGTGGCCTACGGCCTGCGCGCCAGGGGTGAAACCGGCGCGGCGGCGGCACGAAAGGTGGCGCAGGCGCTGGAGCGGGTCGCGCTTGGCCATCTGGGCGACCGGCATCCGGCGGCGCTGTCGGGCGGGCAGCGGCAACGGGTGGCGCTGGCCCGGGCGATGGTGATCAAGCCCGCAGTCCTGCTGATGGACGAGCCGCTGTCGAATCTCGACGCCAAGCTGCGCATCCAGATCCGCGAGACGATCGCGGAGTTGCAGCGCGAGGCGAACATTACGACCGTCTTCGTCACCCATGATCAGGAAGAGGCGCTGGCCATGTCGGATCTGATCGGTGTGCTGAATCGCGGCGCGGTCGAGCAACTGGGAAGTCCGCAGGCCATCTATGCCCGGCCTCGCACCGGCTATGTCGCGGATTTCGTGGGATCCGCCAACCGTTTCGTCGCGCGGCTGACGCCGGCTCAGGGCGGGCTGATCGAGGCCGACCTCGGCCCTGTGCGCCTGTTTGCCACCGACGCGCGCGAAGGGGCTGTGTGTGCCGAGGGTCTGCTGGTGATACGCCCGGAAAACCTGCATCTGTCGCGTGCGCCGCGGGTCGGGATGCAAAACCTGCCTGCCCGCGTGCGCAGCCGGCAATACCTCGGCTCCCGGACCAGCTACCGCCTCGACATCGGCGGCGATCTCAATCTGGTTGCCGATGCGCACGGGCCGGGCCACGACGGGTTCATGCCGGGCGACCAGGTCAACGTGGCCGTCGATCCGGCACAGGCACAGGTGATCGCGGCATGACCGGCAGCCTGCGCAGCCCGTGGTTCTGGCTCAGCCTCGCCGCATTGGCGCTGTTGGGTCTCTTCGTCCTCTATCCGCTGGCCAACATCCTGTCAGCCAGCGTGATCGGCCCCGGCGAGAGCGGCTGGCGGCGCCTGTTGGCCAGCCCCAAATATCTGGAGGCAATCCGCAATACGCTGGTCCTCGCGACCTCGGTCACCTGTATCGCCACGCTGATCGGGGTGCCGCTGGCCTATGTCACCGCGCGCTACAGCTTTCCGGGCAAGGGTCTGATCGCGCTGCTGCCGCTGATCACCCTGGTCATCCCCGAGGTCATCGCGGCGCAGACCTGGCTGATGATGCTGGGCAACAACGGGCTGATCACCCGGTTCCTGCGCGACTTCGGCATAAGGCTGCCCAGCTTCTATGGCTGGTTCGGGCTGATCACCTCGATGAGCTTCATTTATTACACCTATGTCTACATCGGCGTGGTCGCGGCCATCGGCAAGTTCGACGCCCAGCTGGAAGAGGCCGCGCAGAGTCTGGGCACCGCGCCGGTGATGTCGCGGCTGCGGGTGATGCTGCCGGTCATCCTGCCGGCGATCCTGGCCTCGGCGCTGCTGGTCTTCACCATGGCGGTGGGCAATTTCGCCATCTCGATGATCCTGAGTCACCGGTTGCCGTTGCTGTCGGTGGTGACCTATCAGGCGGCGGTCGCCGAAGGAGCGCGCGACATCACCATGCAGTCGACACTTGCCAGCGTCTCGGTGCTGATCGTGATGGCGGTCCTGTTCCTGAACCGCCGGATCGTGAAGCGCGGCCGCTACGAGATCGTGCAGGGGCGTGGGGCGCGGCCGCGGCCGCTTCGCGGGTTGCGCGGTCTCGCGGTGGCGGCGTCGGCGGGGCTCGTGGTGGTGATCTCGCTGCTGCCGCTGATTTCGATCATGCTGGGGGCCTTCACCGCCTCGCGCGGGCCGGTGATGCAATGGGGCACCTGGACGCTGGACAATATGCTGCGGGTCTTTGTCACCGCCCCGCAACCCATGGTGAATTCGCTGCTTTATGCCGGGACGGCAACGGTGATCTCGACCGGGTTCAGCGCGGTGGTCAGCTATCTGGTTGTCAAGAAGCCTAACCTGCTGACCCCCTTCGTCGATTACATCGCGGCCATTCCGCTGGCATTGTCGGGCACGGTGCTGGGGGTTGGATTGCTCGCGACCTTCCACGGCGGGTGGCTGCCGCTGTCGGGCACCGCCTCGATCATCGTGCTGGCCTATGTGGTGCGGCGCATGCCCTTCGGGATGCGCAACGGGCAGGCAACGCTCCAGAACATCCCCAACTCGCTTGAGGAGGCTTCGATCAGCCTGGGTGTTCCGCCGGTGCAAAGCTTCTTCAGGGTCGTGTTGCCGGTGATGCTTCCCGCCATCGCTTCGGCCGCGATCCTGACCTGGACGACGACGGTGGCCGAGCTTTCCGCCTCGATCCTGGTCTATTCCGGCGGGCGCGAGACGCTGCCGATCCAGGTGTTCCGGCTGATCGATTCCGGGCTGATGGCCTATGCCTCGGCCTATGGCCTGGTGCTGGTGGCGGTGATCCTGCTGCCGATCATCGTCGCCTCGAAAGTGTTCCGCATCGACGTCTTCTCGTCGAGATGACCCTGCCCGGGCCGCGCGGGCGGTCCCGGTCAACACTCCTGAAGAACCGACAGACACCAACAGAAAGGTAAATCCCATGTCCCGTTCCCCGATCCGGCTCGCTGCGGCGCTGGCCTTCGGCCTGACCGTGCCGGCCCTTGCCCAGGATCCGGTGCTCTACACCTCGAACCCCGTTACCGCCTATGAAGGCGTCCAGGCCCTGGTGAAAAGCCAGACCGGGCTGACACTTGGCGTCATCACCGGCGGTTCGGGCGTGCTGCTGCGCCGGATCGAGGCCGAGGCCGGCGCGCCGCAGGGCGATTTGTTCTGGTCGTCCTCGGCCAATACGATGGGCGCTTTCGAGGCCCTGTTCGAGACCTATGACGCACCGGCGCTGGCGGTTATGCCGGATGCGATCCGCTATCCGGGCGATCTGATCGTGCCAACGAACATCCATGTCGTGACAATGCTGGTGAACGCCGATCAGCTTGAGGGGCAGGCCGCGCCCAAGACCTGGGCGGATCTGGCCGATCCGGCCTGGAGCGGTCGGGTGATCATCGCCGATCCGGCCAACAGTTCAACCGGCTACACCATCGTCTGGGGCCTGTCGAAGCTGCTGGACGAGGCGACCTACAAGGCGGTTGTGGCGAACCTGGTGATCAGCGGTTCATCCTCCGCTGTGACGAAGGGCGTGGCGATGGGCGAATATGCCGTCGGCCTGACCTTCGAATCCAGCGGCTACCCCTATGTCGAGGGCGGCCAGACCGAGCTGTCGCTGGCCTATCCCGCCGATGGCACCTTCACCACGCCGGAATATGCCGGGCTGGTCAAAGGCGCCCCGGCGGGCGAGAACGCGAAGAAGGCGCTTGATACGCTGCTTTCGAAAGAGGCGCAGACCGAGTTGCTGAAGACTGCCTTCCGCCGCCCGAGTCGAAATGACATCAAGGTTTCGGACTACCTCGCGCTACCCGATATCGCCGATATTCGGATATTCCCGCTGGACGAGTCGGAAGCTGCGAAGCAGCGCGACGCCTTCCTCGCGAGTTGGGCCGAACTGCCGAAGGCTGGTGACATAGAATAGGTCCCCGGCGATCGTTGGGAGACACGTCTCGCAGGGCTGCTGCGCCGATGTCTGTCGGCGCGGCTGGTGAGAAACTTCAGCTTTGGGTGGCATTAGGCCTGCCAGGGGGACTCTGATGATGTGAACATCATCCCCTACGGCCTCGATGTGCCAAAGGTGATGGGGGGATGCCTCCCTCCGCGAGACTGCATTGCAATGCACCAGGCCTTGACGGTTGCAGTTCCATGGAGACGGAAGGAGGTCACCACGGGTGAAATCACGATAACCTGGCGACGGCGGAAGGCGAAGTCGCGATGCGGTTTTTTCTCCGGGAGCCGTTGAGTATCAAACGGCTCGGCTCCCGGCGCCATGCTTCCTGTTGCAAGGCATTTCAACAGGCGCCCGACGACCTCAGTCAGGAAGGGCGAAGGCCATCACATAGTCCCCGATATCCTTCGAATAGGGGGCACCGCCGACCGAAACGAGAACGTATTGCTTTCCAGTTTTCGGCGACACATAGGTCATCGGCGTGGCGCTGGCCCCGACCGGCAGGGCGTATTTCCACAACTCGGTGCCGGTTTCGGCATCATAGGCGCGCAGATAATAGTCCTGGAAGCCGGCGAAGAAGACCAGCCCGCCTGCGGTGGTCGAGGTGCCGGCATAGGTCGGAAGGCCCATCGGCATGGGAAGACCGGATTTGATTCCCATCGGCCCCAATTGCTCGGCTGTCCCGGCAGGAACCTGCCAGGCGATCTGGCGCGTATTCAGGTCGATTGCCGTGATCGTGCCGAAAGGCGGGTTGACGCAAGGTACGCCCAGGGGCGAGACCCACATCTCGGTCGCCATGCCATAGGGCGTACCGCGCTGCGGGCTCGGCCCGTGGCCGGTCGCATCGGCATGAACCTTCTCCGCGAATGCGTCGTAATCCTCGCGCGGTACCAGCTTGAAGATTGAGGGCGCCCGGATATCGTTAAGAAATACCCGGTTGTTTTGCGGATCGAAGGACACCGATCCCCAGTTCAGTCCACCGATATTGCCCGGTTGCTCGATGACATACTTGTCCAGCCCGATCGGGGTGAAGTCGCCGTCGTAGCGCAACTGGCGGAAAGCGATGCGGCAAGCGAGCTGGTCGAACATCGTCAGCCCCCACATCCGCGCTTCGGTCAGATGCTCCGCACCGATGGTTGGCATACCGACCGAATAGGGCTGCGTGGGCGACAGATATTCGCCTTCAGCATGGCCCGTCCGGGGAACAGGTTTTTCCTCGACATCGGCGATCGGCTGCCCCGTCGCCCGGTCAAGCAGGAACAACTGACCGCGCTTGGTGGTTTGCAGCACAGCCTTTTCCACCCCGCCCTTGCCATCCGGCAGGTCGATCAGCGCCGGCTGCGCGGGAAGATCATAGTCCCAGATGTCGTGATGGACGGTCTGAAATTTCCACCGCTCGCGACCCGTCTCGATATCGAGCGCCACCAGCGAGGCATTGTATTCGTCGGCGAAAGGCGGGCGGTTACCGCCAAAATAGTCCGGCGTCGTGTTGCCGAGCGGGGCATAGATCAGGCCCAGATCGTCGTCATAGGCGGCCGTGGTCCACATGTTGGGCGTGCCGAGGGTATAGCTTTCCCCTGCCGGTGGGAATTTCGTGATTTCGGGGTTGCCGAGATCCCAGGCCCAGTCCAACTCGCCCGTCACCGCGTTGAAGGCGCGGATGACGCCCGAAGGCTCGCCGGCCATCTGGTTGTCGACGACCCAACCGCCGACCACGATCTTGTCGCGCGCGACAAGCGGGGCCGATGTCTGGAAGTAGAAGCCTGGAACGATCTTGCCCATGTCGGCGCCAAGCGAAACGGTGCCGTTGTTGCCAAAGGTGGTGCAAGGCTCGCCGGTTCCGGCGTCGATTTCGATCAGACGCGCGTCGATTGTAGTCAGGAGCAGACGCTTGGCGCATTGGTTGGCCACGGTCTGTTCCAAAGCCGGCGCCTCGAAGTAGCCGATGCCGCGGCAACGCTGCCAGAAAGGTCCTTTGGCTTCTGGATCGAATTTCCACTTCTCGGCGCCGGTGTCCGCGTCAAGCGCGTAGACCACGTTCGAAGTGGTGCAGGAATAGACCGTATCGCCAATCTGAAGCGGCGTGTTCTGGTCGATCCCGATATCACCGCGCCCGGTGCGGAATTGCCAGGCAAGATCCAGTTCACCCACGTTTTCGCGGTTGATCTGGTCGAAGGGCGAGAAGCGCCGCCCCTTCGTATCGCGGCCATAGGCAGTCCAGTCCGCAGGCGTGTTGTCCCCTTTCGGCGCGGTATAGGTGGCGATTGAGGCCGAAGGCGTCACAACGCCATGCGGTTGGAACGCCAGGGCGAAACCGATGACGAAGACCACCAGCGCGGCCAGTGCCCCGCCTCGCCACAGCCGGGCCCGGCCGGTCGCCACCACCGAGGGTGTGAACAGCATCGCAAACCCCGCAAGGGCGATCGGTGCCATCAGGCGGGCGAAGAGGGCCCAGAAATCTGTCCCTGCCTCCCAAAAGCCCCAAATTACGGTCAGGATCGCGACGCCGGGAACCACCAGCCCGCCGGCCGGCTTGCCAGTCCAGAGCAGCCAGGCGGCTACAAGATACGCAAGCCCTGCCAGCAGGTAGTAGGCGGAGCCACCCAAGCCGACCAGCCAGCCGCCGGCGAGCGCCAGTGCCAGACCGATCAAAGCAAGTACGATACAGAAGGTTTTCGCAAGTATTCTCATTACGGTTCCCCGTGCATTTCAAAGGGCAAGCAACGATGCGGCGCGGCTATTGCCAAGAGCGTGCCGTTGGTGCCTGGTGCGAATCTCTCGCGTATGCCGTGGTATGCCGCTGTGTGACTCTACGCCGTCGGAGAAGGGAAGAACAGAATGGGCTGAGCTTCCCGCAGTGAACCCGGACAATGAGGGAAGAATCGATCAGGGCTTCGAGGCCATGACCTGCCTCGACGCCGCCGTCATAAACTCACGATGAATCCCTACAGGCCTTTAGGGTTAAGACTCAATCAAGTCCTCCAGAGGATAATGGCGGCGATTGCGACGGCTGAGGCGAAGTTCATGGCCAGCTTGTCGTATCGGGTCGCAATACGGCGCCAACAGAAGGCGCGCTCGATCATGTTTCTGCCGGCACAGGCGGCCGCATCGTAGGGGATGGGCCGCTTGCGGGGCGGGTCGAGGGAATTACGGCCCGGTCTCGCTGACCTCAAGGCGAGTGCGCAGGCTGCCCGCGTCATAGCCGCTGTCGGCCAGCACGCAGCGTGGCGCGGGCATCGTGTCGAGCAATGCGGGGACCGCCGAGATGTCGGCGCAGTTTCCCGGACCGAGGATGAAGGCGGCGGCCCGCCTGCAACCATCTGTCAGTACATGGATCCTGGTGGTCGGGCCGCCACGCGAGCGCCCGATGGCCGCCCCCCTTTCCACCCTGAGCGGAGCAGTGCGCCCGCACGGCGGTGCTGTCGATGCTCAGGTCCTCGGGCAGTTCCGCCTGCGCCGAGAGGGTGGAAAGATACGCACCCGGAGGCCATCGCCTCATGCCGCCGTCTGCACGGTATGTGCGGTGATGGTGTAGCCAAACGGGTCCTGGAAGGCAAAGTAGCGCCCGAACGGCCCGTCTTTCGGCGGGAAGACAATCGTCACCCCCCGCTCGATGAGGCGATCATGCAAGGCATCGGCATCGTCGCAGCCGAACCAGAGGGCGATACCATGGCCGAGAATATCGACCGCATCGAGGGCGACCACAGGTGTGCGAACGGCGAAGGGGATCGGCTTCGTGTCGAACACCACAGCGCCGGGCGGGGCATACGGAGCGGCGGTCAGTCCGGCGACCTCGGTATAAAATCTGCGGGCGGCATCGAGGTCGGCGACCTGAATACCGATGAAGTCGGGTCCGATGAGATGGGGCATGAGTTGCTTCCGGTTGGTAATGCGATAATATAAGGTGCCGTATATTACAATGACAAAAGACATGGCCCCGCTGCTGGGATACCGGCTGAAGTTGGCGCAGCACGCCCTGCATCGCCGCATGGAGGAGGTGCTCAGGCCGCTGGAGCTTAGTCCGGCGCAATATGCGGTTCTGGCGGAACTGAATGCCCGCCCCGATCAAACCAACGCCGACCTGGCCGAGCGTGCCTTCATCACACCGCAGTCGATGCAGGGCGTACTTGCCGGGCTGGAAGCTGCGGGGCTGGTGGAGCGCCGGCAGGACAGCCGCCATGGCCGGCGTCAACTTGCAAGGCTGACGGCGAAAGGCCACACCACTGCCGATGTCGCGAACCAGGCTGTTTTGCGGGTAGAAGTCAGGCTGGAGGCTGCTGTCGCCCCGGCCGACCTGGACGAAGCGGTGAAGATGATGGAACGACTTCATCGGGCAATGATCGGGTCGGAAGGTTGATCAGCGCGCTCAATTGGCCGTCCCATGGATACAAGGTCCGCCCATAGCCGCCGTTCAGGCAACGCCCCGGCGAAATGCTTACCGGAGCAGTGGCGATGCGGGAAAAGCTCTCCCTGGATCCTCTTCCGCGTCAATCGCCCCGCAGAACGATAGCAGGATCAATCCGTGCGGCAGTAATCGCGGGGATCAGCCCTGCGCCGAGTCCCGTCATGAGAAACAGCGCCGCAAGGCCAGTCAGATATTCGGGGGAAAGCGCGCTGGAAGGGGATATCTCAAGCAGGCCGGTGCCCGACATGTGCCGCAGAAGAAACCAGCCCAGCATCCGCCCGGCGATCAGCCCGATGGCCAGAGCGGCGCCGACCAGGACCGCGACCTCTGTCAGGACGTTGGCCATGATCCGCCATTGCGTGGCCCCGAGCGCGCGGAGGATGGCGATCTCGCGCCGCTGCCCGGCAACCGAGAACATGAAGGTCGTCGCTATGGCGAAGGCGCAGATGCCAAGTGCGATGCCACTGATCGCGCCGGCCACGAAGCGGTAGATCGCCAGGATCTCCGCCGCTCGCGCGGCCTGGTCCCGGCTGGACCAGATCTCGACCGCGGCATCGTCGATCCACGGCCGCAGGCCTTCGCGCAGCCTGTCTTCCCCGAACTCCACCGCTTCAGCGCGAAGATAGCCGCTCCAGACGATCGTCTCGCCTGCCATCGCCTGACCCGGGGCTGCCAGTCGCAGGATCGCCCGGTCGAGCGTCCAGAACGGTGGCCGCGCGGTTGCGTCGAATATGCCCGACAGCACGCAGCGCGTGTTGCCGAAATGCAGCCATTGCGGCAACGGATCGGCAAGGGACTGCGCCAGTGTCCCGCCGGCGAGGCAGCCGCCTTCGAACAGGGCGGCCCCCGCTCTGGGTTCCACCTGCCACGCGGCCAGAAAGGCCGGGTCCGTGGTCAGGATCTCGACCTGCCCGTCGCCATGCGCCTCGGCAAGCCGGACGAATTGTCGCGAGAAGGATGAGAACGTCACCCCTTCGCCCGCGACAGCGGAGCGGATCGCATGTTCCATGTAAGGGTCGATATGTGACGCATCGGCATGGCCCCGGCTGACGGTCTGCGCCGCCAGCAGCGGAAAGGTCAGCACCGCCTCGTTGTGCAGGCTGCCCGCGATGCGGACCTCGAACCCCGCCGTCGCGCCCGAGGTCACGACCCGGTTCGCGAGCACAACGGCGAAACAGGCGGTAACAAGACCGAAGATGAGCAGGCGGCGCAGGAGCACACGCCCGGGGGGACGGACCAGGCTCATCTCGCGGCCTCCTCCAGACGGCCCGCGCGCAGCACCAGAACCCGGTCGAAATGGCGGCAATGGGTGTGATTATGCGTGACCACCACCACGCTGCGCGCCGCGCACGCATCCCGCGCGAGGATCAGGCGCAGGATCTCGCCGCCGGTC
>JAATGA010000223.1 GCA_015654855.1 Rhodobacterales bacterium | reverse complement strand
TTCTTCATGCGACCTGCGGACAATATGGCTGGGGCGAGGCGCGGGTTGCGCATCGCGAATCCTATGTGATCGACGCCAACTGGAAGCTGGCGGTCGAGAACTATGTCGAATGCTATCACTGCGGCCCCGCGCACCCTGAATACAGCCAGACCCATGCGCTGGAACAGCCGCTGGAGCGGATCGCGGAGCTGAATGCCGCGATGGAGGCGCGGACCTGCGCGCTCGGCATCGAGGTCGGGCAGGGCGACGCCTGGCAGACCAGTCGCGAGGGGCGCGAGGCGATCCATGCCTTTCGCTATGCGCTGTATGACGGGGTGAGCACCGGGTCCGAGGACGGCAAGCCCCTGGCCCCGCTGATGGGGCGGTTTTCAGATTTCGACGGCGGCGTGACCTCGATCCATCTCGGCGGAACGACCTTCCTCGTCTGCTATGCCGACCATGGGATGATATACCGGTTTATTCCAACCGAGCCACAGACTTGCGAGATGGAGTTGATCTGGCTTGTGAACGGCGGGGCTGTCGAGGGCGAGGATTACGACTTCAAACGCCTGACCTGGCTCTGGACGGTGACGACGGAAGAGGACAAGAAGATCATCGAACATACCTCGCGCGGGGTCCGGTCGAAATATTACACTCCCGGACCGATCGCGCCGATGGAGCAGAACGAGTTGCGCTATATCAACTGGTATCTCGATGAAATCTCGCGCCCGTAAGGAGGCCCCATGACCATCTCGCCCCATCTGCACCAGTTCTATATCGACGGGACATGGGTCGCGCCCCTGGGCGGCACGTTGCTGGGGGTCGAGAACCCGGCGACCGAAGAGATCGTGGCCGAGGTGGCGCTTGGCACGGCGGCGGATGCCGACCGGGCGGTTCTGGCGGCGCGGGCGGCCTTCGATGGCTTTACAGCCTGGAAACCGGCGGAAAGGATCGACCTGCTGGCGGCGGTGATCGACGAATACAACCGCCGCTACGACGAATTCGCCGAGGCCATCAGTCTGGAGATGGGGGCGCCTGCCGCCTTTGCCCGCGACGCCCAGGCCTGGGCAGGCCGCGTGCATATGCAAAGCACGCTGGACATGGCGAAGACCTTTCCTTGGGAGGAGAGGCGGGGTGGCACTCTGCTGATCCGCGAGGGGATCGGCGTCTGCGCACTGATCACCCCCTGGAACTGGCCGATGAATCAGATCGCCTGCAAGGTTGCCCCGGCGCTGGTCGCGGGCTGCACCATGGTGCTGAAACCGTCGGAGATCGCGCCCCTGTCGGGCGCGCTGTTCGCCGAGGTGATGGATAAGGCGGGCGTTCCGGCGGGCGTGTTCAACCTGGTCAACGGCACGGGGCCGGAGGTGGGCAACGCCCTGTCGGGCCACCCGCAGGTCGATATGGTATCGTTCACCGGATCCACCCGCGCCGGGATCCAGGTGGCCGAGAACGCCGCGAAGACCGTCAAGCGCGTGGCGCAGGAGCTGGGCGGGAAATCGGCCAACATCATCCTGCCTTCCGCCGATCTGGCGGCGGCGGTGAAGGGCGGCGTCGAGGGTTGCTTCGGCAATACGGGGCAAAGCTGCGACGCGCCGACCCGGATGTTCGTGCCCGCCGCGAAGATGGACGAGGCGCTTGCGGTCGCGAAAAGCACGGCAGAGGGCTTTACCACCGGGCCGGTCACCGCCGATCTTGGCCCGCTGGTCAGCCGAACCCAGTATGAAAAGGTCCAGCGCCTGATCGAGGCCGGGATTGCCGAGGGGGCGACGCTGGTCACCGGCGGCACCGGGCGGCCGGACGGGCTGAACCACGGGCATTTCGTGAAGCCCACGGTGTTTGGCAATGTGACCAATGACATGACCATTGCGCGCGAGGAGATCTTCGGCCCGGTCCTGTCGGTCATCGGTTATGACAGCCTGGATGAGGCCGTCGCCATGGCCAATTACACGGTTTATGGCCTGGCGGCCTATGTCCAGGGTGCGCCGGAGGAGGCGACCGCCGTCGCCCGCCGTCTGCGGGCGGGACAGGTCAGCCTCAACTACCCCGACTGGGACACGTTCGCCCCCTTTGGCGGCTACAAGCAATCGGGCAACGGGCGGGAATATGCCGACTGGGGCATCCACGACTTCTGCGAGGTCAAGGCGGTGGTCGGCGCGGCCTGATCGAGCGCGCCGACCGGGGGGAGGCATGAACCGGCGCGCGACCCGCGCCGGTTCCGGGCGCGGGGGCCGCCGCCGTCGCGGCGCGCGCAAATGGGGGGACGCGATGCACTACGGCTATATCGGTCTGGGCAATCTGGGCGGCCATCTGGCGATGAGCCTTATCCGCGCCGGCCATCGGGTGACGGTGTTCGATCTGAACTCGTCGCTTGCCGAACGACACATCGCGGCGGGCGCGGCGCTGGCCGAAAGCCCGGGCGACCTGGCGGAGCAGGTCGATCATGTGATGACCTGCCTGCCGTCGCCCGCCGCCTCCGAGGCGGTTCTGGCGCAGATCCTGACGGAGATCCGGCCCGGCGCCACCTGGGTCGAGAACTCGACCCTTGGCCGCGACGACGTGCTGCGGCTGGCGGGGCTGGCGCGATACTCCGGCGTGCGGATGCTCGAGGCGCCGGTGACGGGCGGAGTGCATCTGGCGGCGCGGGGCGAGATCACCGTGCTGGTCGGCGGCGACGACGATCTGCTGGCGCTGCACCGCCCGGTGCTGGAGGCGATCGGGGGGCGGCTGTTCCACATGGGGCCGCTGGGGTCGGCGGCGCTGATCAAGGTCATCACCAATATGCTGGCCTTCATCCATCTGGTCGCCGATGGCGAGGCACTGATGCTGGCCAAACGCGGCGGGCTCGACCTGAAAACCGCGTGGGAGGCGATCGCGGCCTCTTCCGGCACCTCCTTCGTGCACGAGACCGAGGGGCAGCTTATCCTGAACGGCAGTTACGACGTGGGGTTCACCATGGATCTGGCGTTGAAGGATATGGGCTTCGCCACCACCTTCGGGCGGGAATTCGGCGTGCCGCTGGATCTGGCGGGGCTGGTGCAGCAGACCTTCGTCAAGGGGCGGGCGGCCTATGGCGGGGCGGCGCAGTCGACGCAGATCGTCCGGCTGCTGGAGGATGTGCTGGGCACCGACTTGCGGGCCGAAGGCTTTCCGGCGCGGCTGGAGTGACCGCTGCGGGCTTGTCGCCCTGGCCTGCGGGAGGCCTTGCGCGCCGTCCGTGACGCGGCGTTCGATGCGGCGGTTCGCTTGCGGTTTCGCCAATCTCCGCTTGCCAGAAGGGCGCGGGCGGACTATCTCTCAGCCGTCGGCGGTTGCGACTGTCGACGTGATCTCGGTGACCGGGCCCCTCTGGCGTGAGCTTTGCGGCACTCGCGCGATGTCGGCGCCACCTTGATATGCCGCCGCCGGATTGCATTTCATGTATCGCATCGACACGACGTTCCGCCGTGCCACCCCTTCGCGCAACCGCAGCCGGGGGGCATTCTGATGTCCGTCTCGCCCACAGCGCATAAATCAACGCTCAGCTATCTGACCTGGGCCATCGTCGCCACCGTCATCGGCCTGGGCCTCGGCGCCTGGCTCGGCTTCACCACCGAACATACCGTCGGCGGCGCGATGAAGTTCTTCTTCATCTGCGCCGTGCTCGCGGTGCTGGAGATCTCGCTGTCCTTCGACAACGCGATCGTCAACGCCAACAAGCTGAAGGACATGACGCCCGTCTGGCAGCACCGCTTTCTGACCTGGGGCATCGTGATCGCGGTCTTCGGGATGCGGATCGTCTTCCCGCTGCTGATCGTGGTCATCGCCGCCAAGGTCGGCCCCTGGGAGGCCATGGTCATGGCCGCCAGCCAGCCCGAGCGCTATGCCGAGATCATGCAGGATGCGCATCTGCCGATCGCGGCCTTCGGCGGCACCTTCCTGATGATGGTGGCTTTGTCCTTCTTCTTCGACCATGAAAAGGATGTGCACTGGGTCCACTGGCTGGAAGAAAAGATCTCGAAATATTCCTCGATCAAGGGGATCGAGATCGCGCTGGTGCTGGTGATCATGCTTATCTTCTCGCGCGTGATCGCGGCCAGCGACAACCCGCATCTTGGGCCGGTCGCGGCCAATACCTTCTTCCACTCGGCGATCTGGGGTCTGCTGACCTTCCTGCTGGTCGAGGTGCTGGGCGGATTCTTTGACAAGTCGCAGGAATTCACCACCGGCGCGGCGAAGGGGGGGCTGGGGGCGTTCCTCTATCTGGAAGTGCTGGATGCCTCGTTCAGCTTCGACGGGGTGATCGGGGCCTTCGCGCTGACGCAGAACCTGTTCGTCATCGCCATCGGCCTGGGCATCGGCGCGATGTATGTGCGCTCGATGACCATCATGCTGGTGGAAAAGGGCACGCTCGCCCAATACCGGTTCCTGGAGCATGGGGCGTTTTACGCGATCCTGATCCTGTCGGTGATCATGTATGTCCAGACGCTGTATCACATCCCCGAGGTGATCACGGGCCTGGGCGGCGCCGCGCTGATCGGTATCGCGCTGTGGTCGTCGATCAGGTGGAACCGGGCCAACCCGGATGCGCCGCCGGTCGAACACTGACCCGAAGGCTTTGCCGAAGAAAGCGGGCCGTCCCTTCGGGGGCGGCCTTTTTCATGGCGCAGGTCAGAGCACGCGTGGGGCCGGAAAAGCAAAAGGCCCGCCGATGGCGGGCCTGAGCCTCGGTTGCGACCTTTGCGGTCGCGATCAGTATTTCGCCATGGCGGCAATGGTCGCGGCGTCGGCGTTGATGCCGAGGCGGGACAGATCGCGGCGCGAGGGCGAGCGGTGCGCGCGCAACGAGGCGGCGACGGAAATGGCGGCGTCCACCATATCGAAAAGGGCGCCAACACGGGACAGCGCGGTA
>JAATGA010000281.1 GCA_015654855.1 Rhodobacterales bacterium | reverse complement strand
GTCACTGCCCTCTTCCTGCTTTTCAGACGAAAAGGCTCCGGGGCCGAGCGTCTCTTCGACCAGCGAGCGCAGATCGGCGACCATGTCCGCGTCGTTGATGACGGCCGGTTCGCCCGCCCGGATTTCACATTCCGCCGTTCCGCGATGCATCAGGGCTGACGCCTCGGCGATCTGCCGCACGCGATCGCAAAGCAGGCCGCGCCGTTCCCGGCTGCGAGTGCGGATCGTGCCCTCCAGCACCACTTCGGAACAGATGATATTGGTGGCTTCGCCGCCCGAGATGCGACCGACGGTGACAATGGCACCATCATTCGCCGGCATCTCGCGCGAGACGATCTTCTGTACCTCGTTAACGAAAGCGGCCGCGATGGTGATCGCATCAACCCCCTTGTGCGGCGTCGCGCCATGCGCCATCCGACCATGAAAGACGATGCGGAACTGATCGGCCGACTTGGTGACAGGCCCGGCAATGGCCCCGATCCGGCCCTCGGCGATCTCGGGGTTCACATGCAATCCGACCGCATGGTCGAAGCCCGCGAGCAGGGCCTCCTTCCGTACGCTGCGTCCGCCCAGAGGTTCGGCCTCCTCGGCCGGCTGGAAGAACACCCTGAGACGGCCCGAGAAACTGTCCCGCATCCGGTTCATCGCGATCGCGGTACCAAGGACGATCGACGTGTGCACATCATGGCCGCAGCCGTGCATCACCCCTTCGTTTGCCGAGCGGAAGTCGATGTCGGGCCGATCCTCGCGGATCGGCAAGGCGTCGATGTCACCCCGCAGCGCGACGGATGGCCCGGGACGGCCGCTGTCGATATCGACATAGACACCGGTGCCGTGAAACCTGTGAACGGGACCCAGCCCGAAGGTCTCCAGAGCCTCGATGATCTTGCCCTGAGTGCGCCATTCTGCGTTCGAGATCTCGGGGTGCTGGTGCAGATCGTGGCGCAGGGCCAGCACAGCGACCAGTTCGTCGTCGGACAGAAGGTCATTGTTTTGCAGGGTCACCCAGATCTCTCCATCGCGCGCCGCCTGGTGTTCCGCGGTATTCGCCGGCGGCGTCTCGGAGTCAGATTAACGTTGCGTGGCAATGAAATTCTGCGAAGAGTTGGATTTTGACGCAGAAATCCTTCGTATTTCTAAGAAAATGAGCATGGAATCGTAGATATGACAGACCAGATCGACAAACGAATCCTCATGGCGCTTCAAGAGAACAACCGTCTGACCTCGGATCAGCTCAGCGATATCGTCCATCTGTCCGCGACCGCGGTTCAACGTCGCGTCAAGCATCTGCGCGCGATCGGGGTGATCGAAGGGGACGTGTCGATCATTTCGCCCAAGGCGGTGGGGCGGCCCGTCTCGATGCTGGTATCGGTCACGCTCGAACGCGAGCGGGTGGCGATCATCGACCGTTTCAAGAAGGCGATCCGCGATGCTCCCGAGATCATGAGCGGCTACTATGTCACCGGAGAGGCGGATTTCGTCCTGGTCGTCACCGCGCGCGATATGGAGGATTTCGAACAATTCACGCGTCGGTTTTTCTACGACAATCCCGACATCAAGGGCTTCAAGACGAATGTGGTGATGGATCGGGTGAAGGCGGGCTTCTCGTTGCCGATTGATCTGCCGTCCGAGTGATCTGTGGAGGGCGAGATCAATCAGCCAGCCAAACATTGATGGACTGTCGCGGCCCGCGACATCGCGAAAGCGTGCGCTGAAGGGTTCAGTCGCAAACTCATGCCGGGCGCTGAGCACGGACCCGAGCGAGTACACCTATCCTGTCGGCCGGAGAGGGATCGGGAATGACGAGGCGCTGTCATTGGGAAACCGACGCTTGTGGATCATTTGACGGGGATGCCGTCGCCTCCACCGCCGGTGCGCTGCGCGACATCGCACCGCAACCATGCTCTCCGGCGGGAGTGCATCAGCCTGTCACAGCGGCAAGGACCACTTCGACCAGCGCAACTCGGTCCGTCCGATCATGACGACCGAAGCTGCCGGGACAGCGATCGACCGTAGGGGCTTCGACCGTCAGGGCGCAGAGTTCCAGGTTCTGGTTGCCATGCTCAACGACCTTACCACCCTCAGCATACCCGCCACCGAGGCCGTAGGATAAGTCTGTCCGGGAAAAGGGCAGGTCCGACCATCAACCGATTTGTGCAGCAGAGCCCCTCGACGTATAAACCTGCAATACTCCGCTGATCTATTGCTATACGGATGAATTCCATCTGTTCAGATATTTACCAGGCGGCTGTCCCATGTATTTCTTGAACATGGTGGAAAACGCCGCGATTGACTCGTATCCGAGTTTATCTGCGATAGTCTTGATGGGGACACCGGATTGCAGCTCTCTCAAAGCGATGGCCAGCTGAAACTGCTGACACCATTTTCCGAATGTCATTCCCGTCTCGCGCTCGATCTGTCGGCGCAGGCTTCGTTCGCTCATAAGTGCGATTTCGCCCCATTCCGAAATCGTTTTCCGTTTTTCCGGCGCCTCGATCATCGTATAAGCAATGCGCTTCAGTCTGGGGTCTGACGGCATCGCAATATAAAGGTGGTCGATCTCCGTATCTCCCAGTTCCGCGATAAGCAGGTCTGCGACGAGGGTATGTCGGGTCTCCGCCGCGTAATCGCCTCCGAGGCGCGCCAGATGAAGCACCAGTTCGCGAACGAGTGGCGTCAGGGTCAGGAAGCAGGCGGCCGAGGGCAGTTGCACGGCTTTGTCTGCGAAGTAAATGGTTGCGATCTGCGCACCCGACGACACGGTGCTTCTGTGCATCTGGCCGCCCGGAATCCACAATGCGTTGTTCGGCGAGATCGGCCACAGCCCGTCGGCGGTCTCGCAACTTACCGGCCCCCACAACGTCGTCAGCAACTGGCCACGGATGTGCTGGTGCATGGGCACCTGATCGCTGCCGGGGACCTCCATGATCATCCCGACGGCGCGCGCCTGGTAGGGGTCGGGGCTGAACGTCATCAGGCGATGATACGGTTTCGCCGGGGTGTATTGGCCGGATTCAGTCGTCATCTGTCAGCTTTGAAGAAGGACCGCCTGCGGTCATTGATGTAGCCTGCATACATATTCATCCTGACGCTAGACGAGAAGCGCAACCCATGTCGAGACACAAGATCGTTGCAATATCTTCGAGCATATCGGAATCATCGAAGACCGCCAAATTCCTGAATCACGTTGCGGGTCATTTCGATCCGCGCCGCTTCGATATGACAGTGGTGAATCTTCGCGACATCCCGCCGGAATCATACTTCCGATATCCTGTCGACAATCCCGAGCTGATCGGAATTTTCGATGAAGTCGAGCAGGCGGACGGGGTCGTTTTTGCCACCCCTATCTATAAGGCATCATTCTCGGGATTGCTTAAGTCCTTTCTTGATTTGCTTCCGCAATTCGCCTTCGCCGGAAAGGTGATCTTGCCGCTGGCGACCGGTGGCAGTCTCGCGCATGTGCTTGCATTGGACTACAGCTTGCGTCCGGTCGTTCAGTCGATGGGGGCAAGGCACGTCGTACAAAGCTATTTCCTGCCCGAGAAGGAATTGCTTGTAGATGGGGGCCACGTGAAACTGGCTGCCGAGGCGGAGCGGGGTATTGCCGAGGCTATCCATCACTTCAAGACCTCGATTTCCGTGTCGACGAACGACCGCTTGCTTGGCCACCCGAGACCGGAGCGTGCGGCAGCCATTGCGTCCTGAATACGATCCCGTCCTCTTGCGCTACATGCCCGGTCCGAGCCGATCTTCCGGTCGGTCATCGCCGCGTGGCATTCCCCGATCGCTGGCTTATCCGAGAAACCCCAGAGTACACGAAGGTAGTCCATGACCGACAATATGATGAGTCTCGCCCTGTTCCTGTTCCCAGGGTATCACTTCGGCGCCTGGCGTCTGCCGGAAGCGGTCCCCGAACTTGACCTCGGCATCGACCACTATGTAAGGGCCGCGCAGCTTGCGGAAGAAGGCAAGATGGACGCCATCTTCTTCGAGGATCAGGCGGCCATTCCCCGCAGCAACAATATTCTCGCCGGCGACACATTCGCCGCAGCCTCGCCCCGCGGCATCCACTTCGATCCGATGGTGCTGCTGCCGGCGCTGGCCATGGTCACAAAGCACCTCGGCCTGGCCGGGACGGCGACGACAAGCTTCAACGACCCCTACAGCGTCGCCCGCCGCTTTGCCTCCATCGACTTCATCAGCAAGGGCCGCGCCGGCTGGAACATGGTCACCTCGTTCAACGAGAACGAGGCGCAGAACTTCGGCCTGGACGCCCTGGCCGACCATGCGACGCGTTATGAACGCGCGGGCGAGTTCGTCGATGTCGTGACCGGTCTTTGGGAAAGCTGGGAAAAGGGTGCCATCACCCGCGACAAGGAAAGCGGCGTCTACTTCGACGTGGCCAAGATGCACTTCCTGCAACACAAGGGGAAATTCTTCAACGTCCGCGGGCCCCTTACCATGGACCGCAGCCCCCAGGTCCGCCCGGTGATCCTTCAGGCCGGCGCATCCGAGCCCGGGCGGGGGCTGGCGGCACGCACGGCCGATGTCGTTTTCACGCTTCAGACCAATATCGAGGAGGCCCGGGCATTCCGTGCCGACATCCGAGCGCGGGCGGTCAGCTTCGGGCGCGACCCGGACAAGATCAAGGTTCTTCCGGGGATCACGCCCTTTGTCGGGCGCAGCGATCAGGAGGCGCAGGAATCGCGTGAGCGGATGCGCGATCTGATCCCCGAGGACCTCGCCCTCGGATATCTGATGCAACATGCCGGGGTGGATCTGCGCCAATACGACCTCAACGGTCCGATGCCCGATCTGCCCGACAGCAATGCGGGAAAAACGCACCGGGAAGCCATCCTCAACTACGCCCGTCGCAACAATCTTTCGATCCTTCAGACGGCGCGCCATTTCGGTCAGGGCAACCACATGCCGATTATCGGCTCGCCCGCGACGATTGCGGACACCTTGCAGCACTGGAAGGAAACCGGCGCCTGCGACGGCTTTCTGGTCGTGCCCCCCTATTTCCCGGGAGGGGTCGAGGACTTCGTGCGCCAGGTCATACCTGTTCTGCAAGGTCGGGGCGTCTTCCGGAAGGAATATTCCGGCCCCCATCTGCGCGACCATCTGGGCGTCACCAGCTACGTTTGACGCAGACGACTGCCACCGCAGGCGACAGCCTTCCCGATCCATTCCAGGGAGATTATCCCATGACGACGAATAACTCAGAGATGATCCTGTGCGCGGCCCTCATGCATGGTGTCGGTTTGCATATGGGCGCATGGAGCTACCGTGACGGTCCCGCCGAAGACTATGTATCGCCCGACCTGGCGATCGAGGTCGCCCGCATCGCGGAAGAGGCAAAGCTTCATGCGATCTTCTATGCCGATGCGCTTGGTATCGCCGAAAGCGGCACGGACCGGCCTGTCAGCGCCCTCGACCCGGCGATGCTGCTCGCCCTCGTCTCGGGCGTGACGGAACGGATCGGTCTCGTTGCGACGGCATCGACCACCTACAGCGACCCCTATCTGCTGGCACGGGTCTTCGGCACGCTCGATCACATCAGCCGCGGAAGGGCGGGCTGGAACTCGGTCGCGACGTTCAACTCCGCGGCCGCCCGTCAGTTCGGGGCAGACGATCTGCCGAGCCATGAAGAACGATATGCCCGGGCGGATGAATGCCTGGACCTGGTTTTCAAACTGTGGGAAAGCTGGGAGCCTGGCGCTCTTGTCGGCGACAAGAAGCAGAAGATCTTTGCCCGCGCGGACGGTGTGCACCGGGTCGATCATGTCGGCGAGTATTTCAAGGTGCAGGGACCCTCGCCCTTCCCGCGCCCGCCGCAGGGGCGGCCTGTGATCTTTCAGGCGGGGTCGTCCGAACAGGGGCGCGAGCAGGCGGCGCAATTCGCCGATGTGGTCTTCACCGCCCAGCACCTCATGTCGGAGGCGGTGGAATTCCGTGCCGACATGCGACGCCGCGCGGCGAAATACGGTCGCAGCGTTAAGGTGCTTCCGGGTATGCTCTGCCATCTTGGCGCCACCCATGCCGAGGCCGAGGATCGTCGTCAGGCGCTGGATAACGAGGTCGGAACCGGGCCCGAGCTGATCCGGCTGTCGCAGAGAAGCGGCGTGCCGGTCGAGGATCTGATCCTCGACG
>JAATGA010000442.1 GCA_015654855.1 Rhodobacterales bacterium | reverse complement strand
GCGGCGCGGGCCGCCGGGTTCGAGCGGCCGATCATGCACGGGGCCAATACCTTCGGCCTTGTCTGCCATGCGATCGTTCAGGGGTTCTGCGATGGCGACCCGGCGCGGCTGAAACGTTTTGCCGCACGCTTCAGCGGTCCGCTTTTTCCGGGCGAGCATCTGGAACTGTCCTGCTGGACCGAGACGGGGGGGCTGCGTTTTGCCGCGCGGTCGGTCGAGCGGCAGAAGCCGGTGCTTGACGGAGGGCTGGCGCGGATCGACTGAGCCATGGATCGGGTGTTCAACCACTGGGGCCTTTCCGGGGTGGAGTTGCGCAACGGGCGCATCACCGCGATGCACCATGACCCGCGCGATCCGAACGCCTCGCGCATCAACGAGAATTTCGTCGGGATCGCTGACGGCGACATGCGGATAGGGCAGCCGATGGTCCGGCGTGGCTATCTTGCCGGAGATGGCGGCGCCGCGCGGGGCGAGGACAGCTTTGTCCCTGTCAGCTGGGCCGCGGCAACCGGCCATGTCGCCCGGCACATGTCGGCGATCATCGCCGAACATGGCAACGAGGCGATCTTCGGCGGCTCGTACGGCTGGGCCAGCGCGGGGCGTTTTCACCATGCCCAAAGCCAGATCCACCGCTTTCTGAACCTCGCAGGCGGCTATGTCCGCTCGGTCAACACGCACAGCCATGCCGCGGCCGAAGTGACCCTGCCGCATCTGATCGGCAATCAGGACGGGCTTGCCGACAACCAGACCCCGTGGGAGCTGATCGTCGGCCATACCACGCTGCTCGTGGCCTTTGGCGGTCTGCCGGTCAAGAATGCGCAGGTCAGCGCAGGCGGTGTCAGCCGGCATCTGGTGCCCTCGCATCTGAGGGCGGCGCGGGATGCGGGAACGAAGTTCGTCAACATCGGCCCGCTGCGCGACGATATCGACGCGGAGTTGCAGCCCGAATGGATCGCGCCGCGCCCCAATACCGATGTGGCGCTTATCCTTGGCCTTGCCCATGTGCTTGAGCATGAAGGGCTGGTCGCCCGCGATTTCCTGGCCAGCCACACCGTCGGGTATGAGACCTTCCGCGCCTATCTTCTGGGTGAAACCGACGGGCAACCCAAGACCGCCGATTGGGCCGCCGCCATCACCGGCCTCGACGCCGGGGTGATCCGCGATCTTGCGCGCCGGATGGCGGCGAACCGCACCATGATATCCATGTCCTGGTCGTTGCAGCGCGCCGATCATGGCGAGCAGGCGGTCTGGGCCGTAGTGACGCTCGCCGCGATGCTGGGCCAGATCGGCCTGCCGGGCGGGGGCTTTGGCACCGGCTATGCGGCGGCGAACCGAGTCGGCAATCAGCCCATGCCTTTCTCCTGGCCCGCCTTTCCACAGTTCCGCAACAAGGTTTCGGCCTTCATCCCAGTCGCACGGCTGGGTGACATGCTGGAGGCGCCCGGTGCGCCCTTTGATTACAACGGCCAGCGCCTGCGTTATCCCGACATCCGCCTTGTCTGGTGGGCGGGCGGCAATCCGTTCCACCATCAGCAGGATCTGCGCCGACTGCACGAAGTCTGGAAGAAACCCGAGCTTGTGGTGGTGCAGGAGCCGTTCTGGAACGGCGTGGCGAAACATGCCGATGTCGTCCTGCCCTGCACCCTTCCGACTGAGCGCAACGATCTGGGAATCGCCAAGGCCGAGCCGCACCTGATCGCTATGAAACAGATCGTCCCGCCGCCCGGCCAGGCGCTGAACGACTATGACATCCTGCGTCTTTTGTCGGCCAGGCTCGGCTTCGAAGAGGCCTTTACCGAAGGCCGGACCGAAATGGACTGGCTGCGCCACCTCTACGGCGAAAGCGTCGCCCGCGCCGCCGAACATGGCTACAACCTGCCCGATTTCGACAGTTTCTGGCAGGCGGGCGAGTTCCTTTTCGCCCCGCATCTCACGCCCAAAACCCTGCTTCAGGACTTCCGCGCCGATCCGGTTGCCCACCCGCTGGCTACGCCGTCGGGCAAGATAGAGATCGGCTCGGATCGCGTGGCCGGCTTCGGTTATGCCGACTGCCCCGGTATCGCCACCTGGTTCGAGCCCGCCGAATGGCTGGGCGCCGCGCCGGAGGGGGCGCTGCATCTGATCTCGAACCAGCCGTCGCGCAAACTGCACAGCCAGCTCGACCTCGGCCCGTGGTCGCGGGCGGGCAAGATCGCCGGGCGCGAGCCCGCCCGCCTGCACCCGGAAGAGGCCGCGCGCCGCGGCATCGCCGAGGGGGATGTGATCCTGCTCCGCTCGGCCCGGGGGCGCTGCCTCGCCGGGGCGGTGATCAGCGCCGATGTGGCGCCCGGAGTGGTGCAGATGTCGACCGGCGCCTGGCTCGACCTCGATGACGAGGGGCTCGACCGGCATGGCAATGTCAATGTGCTGACCCGCGACACGCCGACCTCGCGTCTGGCACAGGGGCCGACGGCCCATACCACAATCGTTTTCGTCGAAAGGTACGATGGCGCCCCACCCGAGGTGCGCGCCTTCGTGCCGCCTAAACTGGAAGATCAGGAGTAGACAGGATGAGCTCGGACTATTGGGCGCGGCAGAGGATCGCCATCACGGCCGGGGCCAGCGGGATCGGTCTGTGCATCGCACGGGCAATGCACAGGCTGGGCGCGCGAGTCTGGATCTGCGATATCACCGAAACCGCGCTGGCGGCGGCAAAAGCCGAACTGCCCGGCATCGGCACGATGGTTTGCGATGTGGCCGACGAAACGGCCTGCGAGGCCTTTATCGGGGCCGCGACCGACAGCATGGGCGGGCTTGACATCCTGGTCAACAATGCCGGTATCGCTGGCCCCGCAGCGCCGGTCGAGTCGATCACGACCGAGGACTGGAAGCGCTGCTTCGACGTGAATGTGAACGGCCAGTTCTTCATGGCGCGGGCCGCGATCCCGCATCTGAAAAAGAACGCCGGCGGCTCGATCGTCTGCATGGCCTCGGTCGCGGGCAAATACGCCTTCGGCCTGCGCTCGCCCTATGCCGCGTCGAAGGCGGCCGTCATCTCGCTCGCCCGCGCGCTGTCGGTCGAGCTTGGCCCCGAGCAGATCCGTGTGAACGCCATCGCCCCCGGTGTCGTCGCCGGCGACCGCATCAGGCGCGTCTTCACCGCCCGGGCCGAAACCCGCGGCATTTCCTATGAAGAGATGGAAGCCATCGCCCTGCGCGCCGTTTCCATGAAAACCATGGTCGACCCGACCGAGATTGCCGATCTGGTCGTCTATCTGACCGGCCCCTCGGGCCGCCCGATCTCGGGTCAGGTCATGCAGATCTGCGGCGGGCTGGAGTATACCGAATGAGCGTGATCGACAAAGCCGACCGCAACCGCGTGATCATCACCTGCGCCATCACCGGGGCCACCCACACCCCCACGATGTCCGAGCATCTGCCGATCACGCCCGACCAGATCATCGAACAGGCTGTCGGCGCCGCCAGGGCCGGGGCCGCGATCATTCACCTTCATGCCCGAGACCCCGAGACGCATCGCCCGACGCCGGATCTCGACACCTGGCTCCATATCCTGCGCTCGATCCGCGCGGAATGCGACGCGATCCTGAACATGACCACCGGCGGCTCGACCTTCATGTCGATCGAGGACCGGCTTCATGCCCCCTCGACCGCCTCGCCCGAACTGTGTTCGTGCAACATGGGGTCGATGAACTTCTGCACCTATGCGATGATCGACAAGTATCGCGGCAAGTGGAAATACGACTGGGAAGAGGCCTATCTGGAGGCGTCCCGCAATGCGATCTTCCGCAACACTTTCGCCGATATCGAGACGATCCTTGCCACCATGGCCAAGGGCGGCACCCGGTTCGAGTTCGAATGCTATGACGTGGGCCACCTCTACAACCTCGCCCATATGCTCGACCGTGGGCTGGTGCAGTCGCCGATGTTCCTGCAACTGATCGTAGGCACCCTGGGCGGCATCGGCCCGGGCCCCGAGAACCTGATGTTCATGAAGGAAACCGCCGACCGCCTGTTCGGGGTCGAAGGCTATCAATGGTCGGTTCTGGCCGGCGGGCGGCACCAGATGAACATGGCGACCATGGCCGCGACCATGGGCGGCAACGTGCGGGTCGGGCTGGAAGACAGCCTTTATGCCGGTCCCGGCAAGCTCGCGGAATCGAATGCCGAACAGGTGACGATGATCCGCGGGGTGATCGAGGCCTTGAAAAAGACCGCCGCCAGCCCCGCCGACGCCCGGCGAATGCTGGGCCTGAAGGGCGCCGACAAGGTCGCCTTCTGACGACCCGAAAAATCCCCGGCGGCGCCCTGACGCGCCACCGGGCAACGACGCCGGAAAAGCGCGAAGACGAACTCCGCCCCGCAGGGCCAGCCCTTTGCAAGCGTTCCGTCCTTATGCACGGTGCGCGGGCCAGGCGGTCCATAACGGGCACGACAAGCACAGTATGCGACAGCCGACAGGAGAAATTGATGAAACGGCGTGACTTTCTGAACTTGAGCGGCGGCCTTGCCGCGGCAACCATGCTTCCGGCGAAATGGGCCTTTGCCCAATCACGCGAAGCCAGCCTGCGTGTGCTGAGCGAGGGGGCCGCAAACTCTTTCGACAGCTTTTCTCCGGGGGTGAACCGCTATTCGCTGCAAATCACCTGGAACGCCTATGACCGCCTGGTGAAATTCGCCTACAAGCCGCAGGGCGATGGCACCTCGAATTACGACTATTTCGACATTCAGCCCGAGTTGGCCGAGAGCTTCGATCTGTCCGAGGACCAGAAGACGATCACCTTCCGCCTGCGCAAAGATGCGACCTTTCACGACGGCAGCCCCGTCACCGCGGATGACGTGAAGTTCTCGCTCGACCGCGTGGTCGCCAGCCCGATCGGCAAGTCGCAGTTCTCGACTGGCTCGATGACCGATCCGGCGCAGTTCGTGGTCGTCGATGCCCATACCTTCCGCATCGACCTGCCGCAGCCCGACCGTTTCGCGCTGCCGAACCTGGCGCTGACCTATCCGATCATCGTCAACTCGAAGCTTGCGCTGCAACACGCGACCGACGCGGACCCTTTCGGCAGCGAATGGCTGCTGACGAACGAAGCTGGCGGCGGCGCCTTCAAGGTGTCGCGCGCGGCAATGGGCGAGCGCGTCCTGTTCGAGCGTTTCGACGACTGGAAATCGGGTGAGTTGCCGGGTTTCACGCAAGTGCTGTGGCAAACCGTTCCTGCGCCGGAAAACCGGGTGGCCGCGCTTTTGAAGGGCGATGCCGACATCGCGCAGGATCTGCCGCCGAAGGACGTGCTGACGCTGGCCGGGAACGATGCGATCAAGGTCGTGGGCACGCCGACGACCGCTTTCCAGTTCATCGGCATGAACAGCCAGATGACGCCCTTCGACGATGTGCGTGTCCGCAAGGCGGTGGCTTATGCCCTTCCTTACGAGGCGATGATGTCGACCGCGCTCTTCGGTCGCGGCAAGCCGCTGTTCGGCGGAGAACCCGGCGCGCCGGAAACCGCGCTTTTCCCGCAACCGCTCGGCTATTCTACCGATCTCGACAAGGCCAAGGCTCTGCTGGCCGAGGCGGGTCATGCCGATGGCTTCGACGTCACCTTCTCTTACGATCTGTCGAATGCGACGGTGGCCGAGCCCGTGGCGCTGCTTTTGCAGGAAAGCCTGGCCAAGGTCGGGATCCGCGTCACCATCGACAAGGTGCCGGCCGGTCAGCTTGGCACCTTGCTGCAAGAAAAGAAGGTGCCCTTCTTCTTTGAGGGGTCGATCGCCTATCTGGCCGATGCTGACTACTTCTTCCGCATCTTTTACTTCGGCGACAGCCGCTGGAACTTCGGCTCGTACCAGAACCCCGAGTTCATCGAACTGGTGGGCAAGACCCGCTACGAGACCGATCCGGCCGTCTATGAGACCGAGGTCAAGCGCATGATCGAACTGGTCAAAGACGAGGTTCCGATCATCCTGCTGTGGCATCCGTCGCTGGACCTCGGCATGGCGAAATCGGTCGAGGGCTACAGCTTTGCCTTCCACCGGCAGTTGGACTTCCGTCCGCTGCGTCGCGGCTGAACCTACGGGATAAGGGGCGGTCGACAGGCCGCCCCTTCCGCCCTCAGGCCGTTTCGCGATAGCCGATTTGTTGCGAGAAGCGGCGCGCCACATCGGCGACGGTGCTGACCATGCGGTCGACGGCCTCGGGGATCAGGCGCATGGTGGGCAGGCTGACGCCGATTGTGCCATAGGTCTTGCCATCGGTGCCGATGATCGGCGACGCGACGCCCGAAACACCGATGCGGTATTCATCCGACCCCACAGCCGATCCCACCTGCCGCGCATGGCGGATCGCCGCTTCGAGCGCAGGGATCGAGGTGAGCGTATGCTCGGTGAACCGTTCGAGCTCGGGGCCGAAGGCGGCGAGTTGCTCGACCGGCTCATTCATCAGGAAGGCCTTGCCGAAGGACGAGGCATGAATCGGCGAGCGGCTGCCAAGCGGCGAGATGGCCTGGAGGTTGTGGTCGCAGTCCACCTTTTCGACGATGATCACATCGCGGTTGTGACGCAGCGTAAGGAGCGCCGTCTCGCCCAGCTTATCGACCAACTCCTGCAGATAGGGCCGGGCGGCGGCACGCAGATCGTTGCGCTGAAAGGCGCGGACCCCGATCTCCCACATCTTCATGGTCATCATATAGCGACCGTTGGGCTCGTCCTGGGTGACATAGCCCATCTGGGACATGCTTTCGAGCATACGGAAGGCGGTGCTCTTGTTCAGGTTCGCCGCACGCGAGAGGTCGGCCATACGGACCGGGCTGTCGTAGGTCGAAAGAAGTTCGAGCAGCTTCAGCGCCTTTTCGACGGTTCCACTCATGCCGACAACTCTCCTGAAAAAACCATTCGATATGAAACGAATTTCTCCCGGCCCACAAGGCCGGGAGAAAAATCTTTCCCGCCCGCGCGCATCACCCCCTGGCGGGCTGGAGTGCGGATTCGGGCATCTCGACCTCTCCCCCGGCCTTCTTCCAGGCGGTGAAGCCGCCGGCGATATGGACGACCGGAGCCAGACCCATTTCCTGAGCGGTGCGTGTGGCGAGCGCCGAACGCCAGGCCGAGGCGCAGTAGAAGACAAAGGTCTTGTCCTCCTGGAATATCGGCTTGGCATAGGGGCTTTCCGGGTCGATCCAGAATTCGATCATCCCGCGCGTGCAGGAAAAGGCGCCGGGAATCTTGCCTTCGCGTTTCAACTCACGCGGGTCGCGCAGATCGACGAACACTACATCCTCGCGACCCAGCATCGCCTTGGCGTCCTCGACACTGATCGTAGTGACCAGCTTATTGGCGTCATCAACCATATCCTTGATATGTTTTACAATTTTTGACGGCATCGGCTGTCTCCGTTCCAGATGTGCCAGTTTATTAATCGGGGAGAGGCGGTTTTTCCCGTGCCGATCTAAACACGCATTGACATGCTGTGCAAATTAATAAAACGTCGTGCCATATAATGAAACGACGCCTGAGCAGGCGCCACAGGGCTGATGGAATGTCTCTCTCCTATTCCGAAGAACAGAAAATGGTGGCCGAGGGGGTTCGTGCTTTCGTCGAGCGTGAACTCATGCCTCATGAAAAACTGGTCGAGAATCTGGACAAGGTTCCGCCGGAACTGTTTGCCGAGCTGAAATCGAAGGCCATCGCCTCGGGCTTCTATGCGATGAACATGCCCGAAGAACTGGGCGGCGGCGGGCTTGGCCAGTCGCTGCGCGCCGCGGCCGAGATCGAGTTCGGCCGCACGACGCGGGCCCTGTCGGTCATCTGCAATCGCCCTGCGCCGATCCTGAAGAACTGCACGGGCGACCAGATCGACACCTATCTGAAGCCGGTGATCACCGGCTAACGCTGGGAATGCTTTGGCCTGACCGAACCGGGCGCGGGTTCCGATGCGCGCCAGATCGCAACCAGGGCGGTGCGCGACGGCGACGATTACATCATCAACGGCGAGAAGATCTTCATCACCATGGCGATGGTGGCTGATTTCATCATCCTCTTCGCCGTGACCGGGGTGGATGACACGCCCAAAGGCCCGCGCAAGCGGATCACCTGCTTCCTCGTCGACAAGGATCTGCCTGGCGTCACCGTCAGCCCGCTGGCACTGCTGGGCAACCGGGGCTTTAAATCCTGCTCCATCGCGCTCGAGGATGTCCGCGTTCCCGCAAAGAACATCCTCGGCGAAGAGGGAGGCGGCTTCAACATCGCCAAGAACTGGATATTCTCGGGCCGGGTGATGCTGGCGGCGAACATGGTCGGCCTGGCCGAGCGCGCCATGGAGATCGCCGCGACCTATGCCAACACCCGCCGCGCCTTTGGCAAGACCATCGGCGCCTTTCAGGGCACCTCGTTCAAGCTGGCCGATATGGCCGTCGACATCCAGGCGACGAAGCTCCTGGTGCTCGACGGTGCCGCCAAGATGGAGGCGGGCACGATCACGCAGCGCGAAGCTTCGATCGTCAATCTCTTCGGCTCGGAAATGGCCGGGCGGGTGACCGACAACGCCCTGCAGGTGCTGGGCGGCATGGGTGTCACCAAGGAATGGCCGATCGAACGGATGTGGCGCGACGTGCGCGTCGAACGCATCTGGGAAGGCACCTCCGAGATCCACCGCGACATCATCTCGAAAGACGTGCTGCGCGAGTTCGCGGTATGAGCCGCATCCG
>JAATGA010000424.1 GCA_015654855.1 Rhodobacterales bacterium | reverse complement strand
GGTTTTCATGGGCGAGGCTCCTCGTGGCACAGCGATGTTGGCGGAAGAGTGGTCCGGGGACGCCGTGGCGGCATGTGCGGCCGCGACGAAAAATGTCGCAAACGGTTGGGCGTGTGAAAACGCGAAAAGGCGAAGGTCGCCCTCCGCCTTTCGCCGAGTGCCGCCCCGACCGTCCGCGCCTACTTGCCCGGAAGCAAGCCGCGCGGGGCAAAACGCAGCACCAGCAGCAGGATCACCCCCATCGCGAGATAGCGCATCTGCGCGGCGGAATCGATCAGGTGGGTCTTGAGCCAGCCATCCGACAGAGGTGCGGCAATCGCACCCATCATCATCGACCCGATCGGCTCCACCATGACCCAGAGCCACCAGATGAACAGCGCGCCGAGCACCGATCCCCAGTTGTTGCCCGACCCGCCGAAGATCACCATCACCCAGATCAGAAAGGTGTAGCGCAGCGGGATATAGCTCGCCGGGGTCAGTTGCCCCTGCATCGACACCATGATCGCCCCGCCCAGACCCAGCACCGCGCTGCCCAGGATGAAGACCTGAAGATGGCGGCGCTTGACATCCTTGCCCATGGCTTCGGCCGAGACCTCGTTGTCGCGGATGGCGCGCATCATCCGGCCCCATGGGCTGTTCAGCGCGCGCTCGCACAGCCAGATCAGGCCGACGACGACCAGGCCGAACATCACCGCATAGATCAGCTTGACCGTGATGGTCGAGCCGGTCACGGGGTTTGCGCCGATGCTCTGCATCAGGTCGAGGAAGGCCGGGTTGGCCTGCAACTGCACCTCTTGCGGGACGGGCCAGGGACGGGGCAGGCCGATGATGTTTTTCACCCCCCGGGCCAGCCAGTCCTCGTTCTTCAGCACGGCGATGACGATCTCGGCGATGCCCATGGTGGCGATGGCCAGATAGTCCGACCGCAGGCCGAGCGCGATCTTGCCCACCCCCCAGGCCGCCAGCGCGGCAAGCACCGCGCCCACCGGCCAGGCGACCAGCGAGGGCAGGCCAAACCCGCCGATATTGCCGTATTTCGCCGGGTCGATCGACTCGATCGCCGTCACCGCCGGGTCGAAGATCGCGCGATAGATGACAAAGCCCGCGATCAGGATGGCCAGCAGGACAACCGTCCGCATCCGTCCCTTCGGCAGTTTGCGCCAACTGAAGATCGCCGCCGCCAGCGTTGCCGCCGCGACGACGAAGGCAAAGACGATGCCCCAGCCGCCCGCCGCCCAGGCCCCCGGCGTCGGCTGCCCCGAGACCAGCACGACCGACAGACCGCCAAGCGCGATGAAGCCCATGACCCCGGTGTTTAACAGCCCGGCATAGCCCCACTGGATGTTCACCCCAAGCGCCATGATTGCCGACAACAGCCCGATGTTCAGGATGTCGAGCGCGAGGTTCCAGCTTTGCAGCAGCCCCGTCAGCACGAACAGCACCGCGACGCCGCCGAACAGCAGGGCCGCGCGTTTGGTTTCGCCGATCCCGGTCATACCGATTTCCCCTTGAACAGCCCCGTCGGCCTGAACAGCAGCACGATGATCAGGATCGCGAAGCTGACCGCGAATTTGTAATCCGTGCCCAGAAGCTGGGCGAGCCCGTCGGGCATCATCGAATCCGGCAGCAGATAGCCCAGTACCTTTTTCCAGGCATAGGTCACCAGCACCTCGGAATAGGCGATGATGAACCCGCCCGCGACGGCGCCTTTCGGGCTGCCCAGACCGCCTACGACCGCCGAGGCGAAGATCGGCAGCAAAAGCTGGAAGTAGACGAACGGCTTGAACCCCTTGTCGAGGCCGTAAAGCACCCCGGCGATGGTGGCGAGGCCGGCGGCGATGACCCAGGTCACCCGCACCACCCGGTCGGGGTTGATGCCCGACAGCAGCGCCAGATCCTCGTTGTCGGAAAAGGCCCGCATCGACTTGCCGGTCCGGGTGTTCTGGAGAAACCAGAACAGCCAGGCCATGACGATGAAGGCGCAGACGACGGTGACGGCGGCGGTGGATTTGATCGCCAAACCCTCGGCCAGCCCCGTCCGTTCCTTGAACTCGCCGGCGCTGATCAGGAACCGCCCGCCATCGGCAAAGTCGATGTCCTTGACCCCGATGATCAGCCGCACCAGCCCGTTCATGATGAACATCACGCCAAGCGAGACGATGATGTAGATCGCCGGCGCCGCCCTCTGCCTGCGGTAGAACCGATAGACCACCCGGTCCGTGCCCAGCACGAAGCCCGCCGTCACCGCGATGGCGAAGGGCAGGGCCAGCAGCGCCGTGGGCAATGGCCCCGCGCTGATCCCCAGCGACTGGAACCCCCAGGTGAACAGGATCGCCACCATGGTCCCGAAGGCCATGGTGTCGCCATGGGCGAAGTTGGAGAACCGCAGGATCGAATAGATCAGCGTCACCCCAAGCGCGCCAAGCGCGAGTTGCGCCCCATAGGCCGTGGCCGGCACGAAGACGAAGTTCAGCAGCGCGACGATCGCGTTCGCGAAATCCATCATTGGCCTCCCAGGAAGGTGCGCCGCACCTCGTCGTCGGCCATCAGCGCGGCCCCGGTGTCGGTGAAGCGGTTGGCGCCCTGCACCAGCACATAGCCGCGGTCGGCGATCTCCAGCGCCTGACGGGCGTTCTGTTCGACCATCAGGATGGAAATGCCGGTCCGGGCGATCTCGATGATGCGGTCGAACAACTCGTCCATGACGATGGGGGAAACCCCCGCCGTCGGCTCGTCCAGCATCAGGACCCTGGGCTGGGTCATGAGCGCGCGGCCCACGGCCACCTGCTGGCGCTGCCCGCCCGACAGTTCGCCCGCCGGCTGGTTGCGCTTGGTCTTCAGGATCGGGAACAGGTCGTAGACCTGCGCGATGGTGTTGCCGATGTCGTCATGACGCAGGAAGGCCCCCATCTCCAGGTTTTCCTCGACCGTCATCGAAGTGAAGATGTTGTGGGTCTGGGGCACGAAGCCCATGCCCTTGGCCACCCGATCCTGGGGGCTCAGCGCCGTGATGTCCTCGCCGTCCAGTCTGACCGAGCCGCCGCGCAGCCGCAGCATCCCGAAGACCGCTTTCATCGCGGTGGACTTGCCGGCGCCGTTGGGGCCGACGATCACCGCGATCTGCCCGGGATCGACCGCAATGGTGCAGTCATGCAGGATGTCCGCCCCGCCATAGCCGCCGGTCATGTTCTCGCCGATCAGGAAAGGCTCAGCCATGCGGCACTCCCCCGATCATGCAGGGGCCGCACCAGGCATTGCGCCCATCCTCTCTGCGAAAATATCCCACGGGGGCGCGGGGGTGTGAAACCTCCGCTCCGCGCTCCGCAGCCCGCGCGCGCTCAACCATTCGCCGCCACCTTGTTCTTCAAACCTGTGCCCAGGTAGGCCTCGATCACCCGCTCGTCGTTTTTCACGACGTCCACGGACCCCTCCGCCAGCACCTTGCCCTCGGCCATGACGATCACCGGATCGCAAAGCCGGGCGATGAAATCCATGTCGTGCTCGATGACGCAGAACGTGTATCCCCGTTCCTTGTTCAGCCGCACGATCGCGTCGCCGATGGTGTTCAGCAGGGTCCGGTTCACCCCGGCGCCCACCTCGTCCAGAAAGACGATCTTGGCGTCGACCATCATCGTCCGCCCCAGTTCCAGCAGTTTTTTCTGCCCGCCCGAGATCTGGCTGGCCTTCTGATCGGCCAGATGGCCGATGGTCAGGAATTCCAGCACCTCGTCGGCCTTCTGCCTCAGCGCACGCTCCTCGGCGGCGATGCCCTTGCGGCCGAACCAGGCGTTCCACAAGGTCTCGCCCGATTGCGCGGCGGGGACCATCATCAGGTTTTCCCTGACGCTCATCGACCCGAACTCGTGCGCGATCTGGAATGTCCGCAGCAGGCCCTTGTGGAACAACTCATGCGGCGGCAGGCCGGTGATGTCCTCGCCATCCATCAGCACGCGGCCCGATGTGGGCGGCAGCCGTCCGGCGATGACGTTGAACAAAGTGGTCTTGCCCGCCCCGTTCGGCCCGATCAACCCGGTGATCGAACCGGTGGCGATTTTCAGCGAGGCCCCGTCAACAGCGTGGAACCCGCCGAAGTGCCGGTGAAGGTCTTCGACGACGATCAAATGCAGATCTCCCCGTTTGCCGCATGTGCGTGTCATCCTCCCCAAAGGACGCCGCGCGGCTTATCATTGCGAAGGGGCGGCCAGTGCGGCCGCCCCCGAAATCTCCGCTCAGCGGAACTTGACGGTTTCGAACTTGCCGTCGGTGATGGTGTATTCGCGGTAGCTGCCCGCGGATTCGCCGGGTCCGATCAGTTCGACGTTGGTGGCGCCGACATAGTCGATGTCGGTGCCCGCCGCGACCAGTTCCAGCGCCTTGGCCAACTCGCCCGGATAGATCTTTTCGCCCGGCGCGTTGGCCAGATCCATGATCTTGTCCTTGGCCGCAGCCGAGGTCGCCGCGCCACCGGCCTGCATCGCCAGCAGGATCAGCGCAGCCGCGTCATAGGATTCCGGTGCGAAGGCCGAGGTGCCTTCCCAGCCGTCCGCCGCCGCGAGTTTCTTGAAGGCCTCGATGCCTTCGCCCTCGACGCCGGGAACGTCGCCGTACGACCCGTTCAGCGCCGGTCCGATGGCTTCGATCAGCGATTCGCCATACATGCCGTCGGGCAGGTAGAAGACTTCGAACGCGCCGGAGTCGAGCGAGGCCTGGATGATGCCCTTGCCGCCCTGGTCGACATAGCCCGCGACGACCAGAACCTCGCCGCCGGCCGAGGCCAGCGACGCGACTTCGGCCGAATAGTCGGCCTTGCCGTCGTCATGCGGGGCCGAGATGGTGACTTCGCCGCCGGCGGCTTTGAATTCCTTCTCGATCGCTTCGGCCAGACCCTTGCCGTAGTCGCTGTTGGAATAGCTGAGCGCGATGGATTTCACGCCCTTGTCCTTCAGGACCTCGGCGACGACGGCGCCCTGACGCGCGTCGGACGGGGCGGTGCGGAAAAACAGCCCGTCATCCTCGACCGTCGACAGCGCCGGCGAGGTGGCCGAGGGCGAGACCATGACGATGCCGTTCGGCTTGGCCACGTTCTGCAACACGGCGGTGGTCACGCCCGAGCAGTCGCCGCCGACGATGGCGGCAACCTTGTCGGCGGTGATCAGGCGTTCGGCGGCGGCGGTGGCGGCGGTCGCGTCGATGCAGGTCGTATCGCCCTTCACCGCCGTGACGGTCGATCCGCCCAGCAGTTTGCCCGAATCCGAGACCTCTTTGATCGCCAGTTCCGCGCCTTTCGACATGTTGACGACGGTGGATTCCAGCGGCCCGGTATAGCCGAGCAGCAGACCGATCTTGACTTCCTCGGCCGAGGCGGCCCCGGCGAACAACGCCGTTGAGGCCGTAGCCAGCAGCAGTTTCTTCATTCTTTATCTCCCGTGTTGGATCGTAATCCTGACGAGACGGTAAAACGGGATTGATCAAAAGAAAAGCATCTTGGCCCACCGGGCCGCGCGTTGCCTGAGGTCAGACAAGATGCTGTAAAACAATGAGTAATTGCAGAATATCGCCGCGGGATGGCTGTCGGATCGGGCGGCGGCATGGCCGAGGGGATGCAAAACAACCACCGGATTGCCTGCTTTTTCATCACCCCCGCCCATCCTGTCGACGCCAAGTCGACAAGAAACGACCGCACCGCGCGGATGAAAAGCGGCGGGGCGGTGGCGAATCTCGCCCTGGGCAGCGCAGCGTGCAACCGGCACGGGACTCGACAGCCACCAGCTTTGGTCCAGGATCACGGGTTCGTGAGACCCATTTCCAGGAGGCATTGCCATGAGCTTCGTCGAGGCGGTCAAATCCGTTTACGCCGGATATTCACCTTCTCGGACCGCGCCGTCCGGTCAGAATACTGGTGGTATGTGCTGTTCAACCTCGTCGTCGCGCTGATCATCTCCTTCGTCGAAGGCGGATGGACCAGCGGCGTCGGCGACGGCTAGGCGGCGGCCTGCTGCAACGCCGGCCAGATCGCGCTCCTGTGGTCTGCGGCGAACGTTATCCCGAGCCTGTCGGTCGGGGCGCGCCGCCTGCATGACATCGGACGGTCGGGCTGGTGGCGACTGATCGTGCCGATCCCCTTGATCGTCTGGCTCGCCGGCCGCACCCGGTCCGAGCGCAACAGGTTCGATCTCTGAACCCCGACCCCGGGACGGGGGGCGGCCGTCAGATCGACAGTCGCGCCCCGGAACCGATACCTTGCGTGCCACGCTCGCGGTAGGGCGTGGTGTTGTAATGCGCCCGATAGCATTTCGAGAAATGCGAGGGGCTGGCGAAGCCGCAGGCCAGCGCCACGTTGATGACGCTCATATCGGTCTGCATCAGCAGGTTGCGCGCCTTTTGCAGCCGCAGTTCCATGTAATAGCGTTTGGGGCTGCGGTTCAGATAGCGGCGGAATAGCCGTTCGAGCTGCCGCGTGGACATCTCCACCGCCTCGGCCAGATCGGCGGGCGACATCGGATCCTCGATGTTCGACTCCATCATCTGGATGACCTGGGCGAGCTTCGGATGGCGCACGCCGATCCGCGTCGGGATCGACAGGCGCTGCGTGTCCTGGTCGGTGCG
>JAATGA010000153.1 GCA_015654855.1 Rhodobacterales bacterium | reverse complement strand
GGCGACGGGCTCGACCCGGAAACCGAGATGGGACCGCTGGCCAATGACCGCCGCATCCCGGTGCTTGAGGCGCTGATCGAGGATGCCGTCGGGCGGGGGGCGCGGCTGGCGACCGGCGGGCGGCGGATCGGCAACACCGGCTGGTTCTTCGAGCCGACGGTTCTGGTCGATGTGCCGGTCGAGGCACGCATCATGAACGAGGAACCCTTCGGCCCGGTCGCGGTGATCAACCGTTACGACACGCTCGACAATGCGATTGCCGAGGCGAACCGGCTGCCCTTCGGCCTTGCCGGATACGCCTATACCCGCAGCGATGCGACCGCGCACCGCATCGGTACCGAGGTCGAGGTCGGCATGATGACGATCAACCACCTGGGCCTTGCGCTGCCCGAGGTGCCTTTCGGCGGCGTGAAGGATTCGGGCTATGGCACCGAGGGCGGGTCCGAGGCGCTGGACGCCTATCTGGAAACCCGCTTCGTCACCCGCCGGGCATAAGCGCGGCGGCGGCGCTTTACAGCGGCGCGGGCGGAGGGGTGAACCCGCCGCCCCGCCGGATCGGACCGGCCGCTGCGCCGGCCTCTCGCACCATTTCTTTCAGAACGGAGAGCCCGGATGAACGACCAGCCGAACCTGAGTGCGCTTTATGGGGCGACCGGCGAGAATGCGACCTTCCTCGGGCTTGATCGCTGCGAGGATCTGGCGGCGCTGACCGCGCCGATCGCCATCATCGGCGCACCCTGCGCCACGCCCTACAAATACGTCGGGGCCTATTGCCGCAATGCGCCCGACGGCCTGCGCCGCGCAACCGCGGCACTGGCCTTCAACATCGACTGCCACGATTTCGACAGCGGCGGGCCGGTCTTCCCGCGCCGCGAATTGCGCGCCGTCGATTGCGGCGACATCGCCTTCGACGAGGCCGACAGCGAGGGCAACCGCGCGGCGATCCGGGCGGCTGTCGCCACGATCTTGGGCAGGGGTGCGGTGCCGGTCGTTCTGGGCGGCGACGATTCCATTCCGATCCCGATGTTGCAGGGCCTGGGCGACACCGCCGGGGGCCGCAGGTTCACCATCCTGCAAATCGACGCCCATATCGACTGGCGCCCGACCCATGCGGGCGAGTTCTGGGGCCTGTCCTCGACCATGCGCCGGGCCTCGGAAATGGGCCATGTCGAGCGGATCATCCAGGTCGGCCAGCGCGGCATCGGCACAGCGACCGGCCAGGACTGGCAGGATGCGAAAGACTGGGGCGTCGCCTTCGTCGGGGCCGAGCGGATCCATACCGAAGGCCTCGGCACCACGCTGTCGCTGATCCCCGAGGGCAGCGAGATCGTGGTCTGTATCGACGCCGATGCGCTAGACCCCGCGCTGATCCCGGGGGTGATCGGGCGTGCGCCGGGGGGCCTGACCTATTATCAGACGCTTGGCCTGATCCGGGGTGCGGCGGCGCGGGGCCGCATCGCGATGATGGATTTCGTCGAATTCATGCCGGAGCGCGATGTCGATGGCCTCGGTGCGTTCACCTTCGCGCGGCTGATCACCAGCGCGCTTGGCGTGATCGCGCGGCAGCGCGCCTGAACCGGCAGCGCGCGGCGAAGCGGCCGGCAAGCCTGCTGGCCGGCCGGCCGACACTTCGACGGCAGAGAATTTTTCACCTGCCAGTCCGCGAAAACCCGGGAATGTCTTCTCTTTCCCGGCCGCCTTTGGAATCGCAGCCGGCGGCCCCGCGCGTTACCACGGGGGCCGGACGAGCCGGTCCTTGCGCATCATGCCGGCGGCCCGCCCGCAGGCAAAGCACAGCAGGACCACGAGCCATGACCGCCCCGCAGAACCCGTCCGCAAACCCGACCGCGAAACCGCTCGATTTTCTGTGGTTCATTCCCTCGTCGGGCGACGGGGCCTATCTCGGCACCGATTTCCTCAGCCGTCCGGCAGACCCGGATTACTTCCGCGCCATCGCCCAGGCGGCGGACCGGCTGGGCTATTCCGGTGTGCTGATCCCGACCAGCGTCGCCTGCGAGGAAAGCTTCGTCCTGGCGGCTGATCTGGCCGCGCATACCGAGCGGCTGAAGTTCCTGGTCGCGGTCCGGCCCGGCACGGCCTCGCCCGCCTATTACGCGCGGCTGGCCTCGACGCTCGACCGGCTGTCGCGAGGGCGGCTGCTGCTGAACATCGTGGTCGGTGGCAATGCGCAGGAACTGGCAGGCGACGGAATCTTTCTGCCGCATGACGCGCGTTACGATCATGCGCATGAATTTTTCGACGTGTTCAATGGCCTTCTGGAAACCGGAGAGGCGCATCTGGACGGCAAATATGTCCAGGCCCATCACGCGCGGCTTGGTCTGCCGCCGGTGCAGACCCCGCGCCCGCCGCTTTACTTCGGCGGCTCCTCCGATGCGGCGGTCGACTTCGCGGGGGCCAGGGTCGAGAAATACCTGACCTGGGGCGAGCCGCCGGCCCAGGTCGGCGAAAAGATCGCCTCTGTCCGCAAGGCCGCCGCCGCGCATGGGCGCGAGGTCAGCTTCGGTATCCGGCTGCATTTCATCCTGCGCGAGACGGATGAAGAGGCCTGGGCTGCCGCAGACCGGCTGATTTCCCATCTGTCGGATGAGACCATCGCCGCCGCCCAGGCGGTGCAGCAGGGCCAGTCCGATTCGGTCGGTCAGGCGCGGATGACGGCGCTGCACGGCGGGCGACGCGACCGGCTGGAGGTTTCGCCCAACCTCTGGGCCGGGGTGGGCCTCGTGCGGTCGGGTGCGGGGACGGCGCTGGTCGGCTCGCCCGCGACGGTGGCGGCGCGGCTGCGGGAGTATCAGGCGCTCGGCATAGATACGGTTGTGGCGTCCGGCTATCCGCATCTGGAGGAATCCTACCGGCTGGCCGAACTGCTGTTCCCCGAATTCGGCATCAAGCCGCCGGTCGCCCCCCTGCGCGCCTCGTTTGGGGCGCATCAGGTGTTCGGCGGCGGCGGGCATGGCGGCAACGTCGGCGGCAGCCGTTAATCGCCTGTCGGGGCGGCCAGCAGCCGCCCCACCAGTTCGGAACTGTTTCGGACTCCCGCCTTGCGGATCATATTGGCCCGGTGAACCTCGACCGTGCGGGGCGAGCAGGCGAGGGCCAGCGCGATTTCCTTGCTGGTAAAGCCGTTGACCAGATAGCGCGCCACCCGCTTTTCCGCCGCCGTCAGTGCGGCGCCGGCGAGGCTTGCGCCCCGGCCAGGCTCCGCCTCAAGCGGGCGATAGGTCCAGATCGCCAGCCGCTCGGGCGCGTCGCGGTCCAGCGCCATGCCGCGCCCGGCCATCCAGACGGCCTGGCCGTCCTTGCGCCGCATGAAGCGTTCATCGGCATGGATGGCCCGGCCCTGCATCGCTGCCCGCGCCCGCGCCCCGATCAACTCGTAGTCCGTGGGGCCGGGATACAGGATGCGGACCGGCTGCCCCTCAAGCTCGCGCGGGGTCCAGCCGAAGACCGGCTCGACCATCAGGCTGGCGCGCAGGATCATCCGGTCGGCCAACACCAGGGTGGCATCGGGCGCGTGGCGAAAGGCCAGCGCCTCGTAATCCCGCAGCGCGCCCTCTCGCATTCCCGTCCGTCCGATCTACGTAGCCGCCTACGTATTCCTACGGATTTTGGCGGCAGGCGCAATGGCGCAGGATCGCGCGGCTCGGGCCGCCTGCGGCCCGGACCCGGATGGAGGAGAGAGGGGACCGCAATGAAGAAGGTCTATGACAGCGCGTCCGCCGCGCTGGAGGGTGTGCTGTTCGACGGGATGCTGATCGCGTCGGGCGGATTCGGGCTGTGCGGGATACCGGAACTGCTGATCGCGGCGATCCGCGACGCGGGGACGAAGGATCTGACCGTGGCCTCGAACAACGCCGGCGTCGACGGCTTCGGCCTCGGGCAGCTGCTGGAAACCCGGCAGGTCAGGAAGATGATCTCGTCCTATGTCGGCGAGAACGCGGAATTCATGCGCCAGTACCTGTCGGGCGAGTTGGAGCTGGAGTTCAACCCGCAAGGCACCCTGGCCGAGCGGATGCGGGCGGGTGGCGCGGGGATCCCCGGCTTCTATACGAAAACCGGTGTCGGCACGATCATCGCCGACGGCAAGGAGCACAAGGATTTCAACGGCGAGACCTATATCCTGGAGACCGGGCTGGTGGCCGATCTGTCGATCGTCAAGGCCTGGAAGGCCGACCCCTCGGGCAACCTGGTCTTCCGCAAGACGGCGCGCAACTTCAACCCGCCGGCCGCGACCTGCGGGCGGATCTGTGTGGCCGAGGTCGAGGAAATCGTGCCGCTCGGTGCGCTCGATCCCGATGCGATCCACCTGCCGGGGATCTATGTCCACCGCCTGATTCAGGGCGATCACGAAAAACGCATCGAACAGCGCACCGTGCGCAAGCGGGAGGCCTGAGGCTCATGTGGGACCGCAATCAAATGGCGGCACGCGCCGCGCAAGAGCTTCAGGACGGCTGGTATGTCAACCTCGGCATCGGGATTCCGACGCTGGTGTCGAACTACATCCCCGAAGGGGTGAACGTCACCCTGCAATCGGAAAACGGCATGTTGGGCATGGGCCCCTTCCCCTTCGAGGGCGAAGAGGATGCCGATCTGATCAACGCCGGCAAGCAGACGATCACCGAACTGCCGCAGACCTCGTTCTTCGATTCGGCGCAGAGTTTTGCGATGATCCGGGGCGGCAAGATCGCCATGGCGATCCTGGGCGCGATGGAGGTGGCGGAAAACGGCGACCTCGCGAACTGGATGATCCCGGGCAAGCTGGTCAAGGGCATGGGCGGGGCCATGGACCTGGTGGCCGGCGTCGGTCGGGTGGTGGTGGTGATGGATCACACCAACAAGGCGGGCGAGTCCAAGGTGCTGCGCGCCTGCACCCTGCCGCTGACCGGCAAGGGCGTCGTCGACCGGATCATCACCAACCTCGGTGTGCTGGATGTGGTGCCGGGCGGGCTGAAAATCGTTGAACTGGCCGAGGGTGTGACGGAAGATGCCTTCCGCAATGCTACGGAGGCCACGCTTGTCGACTGATTTCAACATCGAACGGGAAGTCTCGGGTTCGAAAGGCCGCTATGTCATCCGCAAGGATGGCGCAGAGGCCGAGCTGACCTTTTCCATCACCACGCCCGAGTTGATCATCGCCGACCACACCGGCGTGCCGGACAGTTTTCGCGGCACCGGCGCGGGGCTGGCCCTGGTGACGCGGCTGGTCGCGGATGCGCGCGAAATGGGGTTCAAGGTCATGCCTTTGTGCCCCTTCGTCAATGCGCAGCGGAAGAAGCATCCCGAATGGGCTGACGCGTTCAGCGTCTGATGCGCGACAGGGCTGACCCCTCCGGGTCGGCCCGCCTTGCTTTCCCGGGGGGCGCGGTGCCGGAACCCGGCCTTTTCCCCCGGTCGGGCGCTTGTCTTTCTGCCCCGTTATGTTCCACAATACATAAGGTAGGGCCGCCTGCAACGCGGCCGGCTCGGGGGTCGACATGGACATCGCATTCGTTTCCGCAGAGGAGTCGCGGCGCACCGACGAGGTGCTTTCCACCGTGGCGGCGCAGGCCATGGCCGAGGGGATCCGGCTTGCCGGCGCGGTGCAGCCCGGCGGCACCGATGTTCCTGGCGAGAAATGTCGCATCATCCTGAACCTCTTGCCCGAAGGGCCGGTGCGCGACATCAGCCTGGACCTCGGCACCGGGGCGACGGCCTGCCGCCTCGACGCCGGCGCGCTGGAGGAGGCGGCGATGGTGGTGATGGACCGCCTGCCCGGGGCCGAGGCGCTGATCGTCAACAAATTCGGCAAGCAAGAGGCGGCGGGGCGCGGCCTCGTCACCGCCATGGGCGAAGCGGCCGAGCGGGGCGTGCCGATTCTGGTCGGCGTCTCGCCCGAATGGCTGGCGGCTTTCGACGCCTTCGCCGGCGGCGATGCGCTGCGGCTGCCCGACGACCCGGTGGCGGTGCTGGCCTGGCTGCGCGCCGCGCGCGCCCGGATCGCCGCCTGAACGCCGTCACCCCAAGGCCCCGTTCAAGGAAAGGATGCCCGATGAGGCTCAGCGCGAGAAATGTTCTGCCCGGCACGGTGGTCGAGATCGTGACCGGCGCCGTCACCAGCCATGTGCGGATCGACATCGGCGGCAGCGTGGTCACCGCCTCGATCACCAACGAGGCGGTTGCCGAACTGGGGCTGAGGGTCGGGGCGAAGGCCTCGGCGGTGATCAAGGCCTCGGATGTGATGGTCGGGGTCGATGACTGACACGCGCGACGTCCTGCGCCCGTATGAGGCTTCGGTGACCTCGCCCGGGGCTTTCGACGCCGGGGTCTGGTTCATCGGCCGCATTCGCACGCCCTGGACGACCCGTGACGAATGCCCGAAACGCGGTGATGCCGCGCATGGCCCCGAATGCGGGATCGAGATCGCGGACCCCTGGGTCCCGGCGCTCGACGGCGTGGCGGAGAAAGAGCGCTTGCAGGTGCTTTACTGGATGCACCTGTCCCGGCGCGATGCCGTTCGTCAGAACCCGCATTTCACTGAGAACGCGGTCGGCACCTTTTCCATCCGCTCGCCGCTGCGGCCCAATCCCATCGCCTCGTCGGTGGTGCGGCTGGTGGCGGTCGAGGGCAATACCGTCATTGTCCGGGGCCTCGACTGCATCGACGGCACGCCCCTGATCGACCTGAAACCGGAATTCGGAGCCATCTCATGCGATATTCCCCCGCAAGCGCGCTGAAGGTGGCGGCGCTGATCGCGCTGACCGCCCTGCCGGCGGCAGCGTTCGACGGCACGCCCTTCACCGATGCCACCGGGCGCGAGGTGCAGGTGCCGGCGAACCCGGCGCGGGTCTTTGCAGCCGGTCCCCCCGCCGCGACGCTGCTATATACGCTGAAGCCCGCGGCGATGATCGGCTGGGTTCGCGCGCCGAAGACATCCGACCTGCCCTTCCTGCGCCCCGAGGTCGCGGCCCTGCCCGAGCTTGGGCGGCTGACTGGCAAGGGCGATACGCTGAATCTTGAGGTTCTGCTTTCGGCCACGCCCGATCTGATCGTCGATTACGGCACGGTCAGCGGCACCTATACCGACCTGGCCGCACGGGTGCAGGATCAGTCGGGCGTGCCTTATGTGTTGGTCGACGGGTCCTTCGCGGTGCTGCCGCAGTCGATCCGTGACATGGGCAAGGTGCTGGCCGTGCCGGAACGCGCGGATCAGCTAGCCGCCTATGCCGAGGCGACGCTCGCCGAAATCGACGCGCTGCTGGCCGAAATCCCCGAGGCCGAGCGCCCCACCGTCTATCTCGCCCGCGGGTCCGAGGGGCTGGAGACCGCCGCCAAAGGCTCGATCAATGCCGAGATCATCGAGCGGGTCGGGGGTCGCAACGTCGCCGATCTGGAGACCAAAGGCCTCGCGAATGTCTCGGCCGAGCAGGTGCAGGCCTGGGCTCCGCAGGTGATCATCACCATCGACCGCGATTTCGCTGCGAGGGTTGCGACCATGCCGGAATGGCAGGGGGTTCCGGCGGTGACGAACGGTCGGGTCTACCTCGCGCCCGCGACGCCCTTCGGCTTCATCGACGCGCCGCCCTCGGTCAACCGTCTGATCGGGCTGAAATGGCTGGCGCATAAGTTTTATCCCGAAAAGGTCAAAACCGACCTGACGACAGCGGTCGAGGAGTTCTACGACCTGTTCTACGGGGTGAAGCCCGACGGGGCGGCGCTTGCCGCGCTTTTGGGTGGCTGACAGGGCACTGATCCCGCTGCTGCTGGTCGGGCTGATCCTGGCGCTGTTGCTGGCGGCGGCGACGGGGGCCTTTCCCATCCCGCCGGGGCGGATCGTCGCAGTCCTGGCGGGTCGGGATGGTGACGCCCAGGCCGCGGCGGTGTTGTGGAACATCCGACTGCCGCGCGTGCTGGCGGCAGCCCTGGTCGGGGCGGCGCTGTCCGGGGCCGGGGCGGCCTATCAGACGGTGTTTCGCAATCCGCTGGTTTCGCCCGACATCCTGGGGGTGTCGGCGGGCGCGGGCTTCGGTGCGGTGCTGGGCATCCTGCTCGGCCTGCCGGTGCTGGCGATCCAGCTTATGGGCTTCGGCACCGGGCTTGCGACGGTGGGGCTGGTCTTGCTGCTGTCGCTGTCGTTGCGCGGCGGGGGCCAGGTGCTGGTCATGGTGCTGTGCGGTATCGCCATCGGCGCTTTGGCGGGTGCCGGGATCTCGCTGGTCAAGCTGCTCGCCGACCCGGAAAGCCAGTTGCCGGCGATCACCTTCTGGCTGATGGGCAGCCTTGCCGGGATCAAGCGGCCGGATGTCGCCGCCGCTTTGCCGGCTATCGTCACGGGGCTGGTGCCGCTGATCCTGTTGCGCTGGCGGATCTGCCTGCTGGCGCTTGGCGACGACGAGGCGCGGAGCCTGGGGGTCGAGGCGGGGCGGCTGCGGCTGCTGGTGATTGCCTGCGCCACGCTGGTGACGGCGGCGGCTGTGTCGATGGCGGGCGTCATCGGCTGGGTCGGGCTGATGGTGCCGCATATGGCCCGGCTGGCGACCGGCCCGCGCTTTGACCGGCTGTTGCCGGCGACCTTGCTGGCGGGGGCCGCGTTCATGGTGTTGGTCGATACCGCCGCGCGGTCGATCGCGACGATGGAGGTCCCTCTGGGCATCCTGACCGCCGTTCTCGGCGCGCCGGTCTTCCTTTGGCTGCTGGCTCGGGGGGCGCGCACATGGTCGGAGTGACCCCGCTGGTCGCGGCGCAGGGCTTGGCCGTCGGCCATGCCGGACGGGCGGTGCTGTCGGGCATCGACCTGGTGCTGGAGCCGGGCCGCATCCTGTGCCTGCTGGGGCCGAACGGCGCGGGCAAGACGACGCTGTTTCGCACCCTGCTGGGCCTGTTGCCGCCGATCGCCGGCACCTTGACGCTTGGCGGTGCGCCGCTTTCCGGGCTGAGCCGGCGCGCCGTGGCGGAGCGTCTGGCCCATGTGCCCCAGGGCCTGTCGACGCCCTTCGCCTGGGCGGCGCTGGATCTGGTGATGATGGGGGCGGCGGTGCGGCTTGGTCCCCTCGCCCGCCCCGGCCGGGCCGAAGAGGCGCGGGCGCGTCAGGCGATGGCCGATCTCGGCATTGCAGATCTTGCGGGGGCGGAGGTCACGCGCCTGTCGGGCGGGCAGCGGCAGATGGTGCTGATCGCCCGGGCGCTGGCGCAGGGGGCGGCGGCCGTGGTGATGGACGAGCCGACGGCGAGCCTCGATTTCGCCAACCGCATCCGGGTCGGTCGCGCGATCCGGCAACTGGCCGATACGGGCACCGGGGTGATCCTGTCGACCCACGATCCCGATCAGGCCGCCGCGCTTGGCGACACCGCGCTGCTGGCGGGCCAGGGCGGCGTGCTCGCCGCCGGGCCGGTGGCCGAGGTGCTGACCTCCGAGCGGCTGACGGCGCTTTACGGCATCGCCGTCCGGCGCGAGACCCTGCCCGACGGCGCGCTGCATTTCCGGGGCTGATCCCGGCCCTCGCCGGCGGTCAGCGCGGGGCCGCGTCCGGATCGCCCGTCTCGCCGCCGGGGTCGAGCGAGGCGACATCCACGATGCACTCCCGCATAAGCCGCAGCATCCGTTGCGTCGCGGCCCCCACCGCCGTGGCATCCCCGGCGCGGGCCGCGACTTCGACGGCTCCGCACAGCTCATGCAGTTCCGTCGCCTCGAAATAGCCCACGACGCCGCGCACCCGATGGGCGAAATCGGCGATGGACTCCAGATCGCCACCGGCGGCGGCGGCCGCGTAGTCGCTGTCCATCCGGCCGTAATCACGCAGGAAACCCATCACGAAACGGCTCATCCGCTGTTGCGAGCCGCCGAAGCGCGCCGTGACCCGCGCCTTCAATGCGCGCTGTCGTTGCGCATCGCTGGTGCCGGCGTCGCCCGTCGCCGCACGTTTCGGGACCATGGGCCGCGTCGCCACGGGGCGCTGGCCAATGGCCTCGCCCAGCATGTGGTAAAGCGCCATTTCGTCGATGGGTTTGGTCAGATGGCCCGACATACCGGCGAGCGTGCTGGCCTCCACATCCTCGACCCGGGCCTGCGCGGTCAGGGCGATGACCGGCAGATCCGCCCATTCCGGCCGCTGCCGGATTTCGCGTATCGCCTCCAGCCCGTTCATCACCGGCATATGCACATCCATCAGCACCGCGTCATAGGCCGTCTCGTTCATCCGGTCGATGGCGTTGCGCCCGTCATGGGCCGTGTCGACGGTCACGCCCGCCAGATCCAGGAAGTCGGCGGCGACCTCGCGGTTCAGCGCGTTGTCGTCGACAACCAGTATCCGCCGCCCCGACAGGACGGCGCGAAGCTGATCCATGTCACCATCGGCCCCGGTATCGGCCTGGCCCGCCGTCGCGCGCGGCAGCACCGACAGCGTTTCCAGCAGCGAGTTGAAGATGACCGACTGCGTGACCGGCTTGATCAGCACCCCCTGGAAGCCGATGGCATTGACCTCGGACATCACCAGTTGCTGGCCATAGGCGGTGACCATCAGGATCGCCGGCATCTGTTTCAGCAACTGATCCTCGCGGATGTGGCGGGCGACCTCCAGCCCGTCCATGCCGGGCATCCGCCAGTCGACCATGACCACCTCGTAGGGGCGGCCCTCGATGGCCCGCTGACGCAGCAGCGCCAGCGCTTCGTCGCCGCTGCCGGCGCTTTCGACCTGGGGTCCGAAACCGGCGATCATCTCGACCAGCGCGATCCGCGCGGCCGAACTGTCGTCGACCACCAGCACCCGGCGATGGCGCAACCCGTGCAGGGCCGAGCGCGCGGCGCCGGCGGCGACCTCGTCTGCGGCGATCTCGCCGAACTCGGCGGTGAAGCTGAAGGTCGCGCCCTTGCCAGGCTCGCTTTCCACCCAGATCTCACCGCCCATCAGCTCGACCAGCCGGCGCGAGATGGCAAGGCCAAGGCCCGTGCCGCCGTAAAGCCGCGCCGTTTCGGCATCGGCCTGGACGAAGGGACGGAACAGCCCGGAAATCTGCTGCTGCGTCAGGCCGATACCGGTATCGCGGACCGAGAACAGCAGCCGCACCCGCCCGCCTTCCGTCACCCCGCGGTTTTCGATGCCGACGGTAACGTCGCCCTTCGCGGTGAACTTGATCGCATTGCCGACAAGGTTGGTCAGCACCTGCCCCAGCCGCAGCGAATCGCCGCGCAGGAAGGGCGGCACGTCGGGCGCGACGCGGAAGGCCAGCTCCAGGCCCTTTTCCTCGGCGCGCAGCCCGGTGATCGAGGACAGGGTTTCCAGCACCGAATCCGTGCGGAAGACGCTGCGTTCCAGTTCCAGTTCGCCCGCCTCGATCTTCGAGAAATCGAGGATGTCGTTGATGATGCCCAGCAGGACCGAGGCGGATTCGTTGATCTTGTCCAGATAGCTGCGCAGCTTGCCGTCGACCTCCATCTTCAGCGCCAGCCGGGTCATGCCGATGACCGAGTTCATCGGCGTGCGGATCTCGTGGCTCATCGTGGCGAGGAAGTCGCTTTTCGCGCGTTCCGCCTGTTCGGCGGCCTTCATCGCCTCGCGCAGGGCATTGACCGCCCGCCGCTCGACCGAGATGTCGAGGATCAGCCCGTCCCAGACCGCCGTGCCGCCCGGCTGCACCCGCAGGGCGGCGCGGCCCCGCACCCAGATCTCGCGCCCGACGGTCGACCGGATGCGGAACTCGCGGTCGAGCACCGTGCCCGGCGCCGTCGAATCGTTCAGTGCCTGCATAAGCATCGCCGCATCCTCGGGGTGGATGGACGAGGCGAAGCCCGCCACATCCTCAAGCACCGAGGCGAGGTCGCGCCCCGTCATCTCTTCGATGCCGGCGGAGATATAGGTAAGGCGGAACGGAGCGCCCGGGGCGCGCTCCAGCCGGAAGATCGCGCCGCGCGGCAGATTGTCGGCCAGCGCCGACAGGCGGGCGTTTTGCTCGACCCGCTCGGTGATATCCTGGACGGACCCCGCGACGCCGACGATCCTGCCTTCGGCGTCCCGGATCGCGTCGCCGCGGATCCAGGCCGGGAAACGCTCTCCCCCGGGGGGAAGGAACTGCGCGGCCATGGCGTAGGGCTCGCCCGTCTCGCAGCACAGGCGGAAGGCCTGCATGATGCGCTCGTGATCCTCGGGGGGGAAGTATTCAGGCAGCGACGGCGCCGGCAGGCTGCTCTCGCGCTCCGGCAGGCCGCAGAATTCGCGCAAGGTTGTCGACAGCACGAAGCTGTCGGTCGCGCTGTCCCAGGACCAACTGCCGATGCGCGCCATCCGTTCGGCCTGTTCCAGCCGGGCCAGGCTTTCCTGGGCCAGATGCTCGGCCTCGCGGCTTTCCGCGAGCCGTTCGCCCATCACGGCCTGCGCCGCGTCGAGGCTTTGGCGCAGCGTCTCGAACTCGGCGACCAGGGCGGGGGGCGCGACCCCGTCCTGTTGCGCGGCCTCGGGATCGCCCGAGGCGACGCGACGCGCCCGCGCGACCAGCCGGCTGACTGGCTTCATCATCCGTCCCGCCAGCGCCAGCGCCACCCCCAGGCCAAGGATCAGCGTCAGGGACGAGACGGCAACCATGGTCAGGATCGGTGTCCGCCAGCGCGAATCGAAGGTCGCGGTGCCCTCGCCCGCCACGGCGACCCAGCCCGGCGTGCCGGGGATGGTGTCGAAGGCGAAAACGATCCCGGACCCCTCGATCGTTGTGGCGCGGAACGATCCGTCCGGGACGCCAAGCGACTTCAGCCGCTGCCAGTCCGGCACCTGGCGGCCCAGCAAACGCTCTCCGTCGACCGAGCGGCCGATCAGCCGTCCGGCGGAATCGGTGATCGCCAGAACGACCGAACCGCCCTCCTGGCCCTGCCGCGACAGCGACTGGATCAGATAGCGCGGCCCCGCGGTCATCACCGCGACATCGACGCGCCCGCTCGCCTCGGGCGCGGGGACGATGACCGCGATGCGCAGCGCCTCGCCCTCCGCGGCGACCGGCAGGATGTCGGAGACCACCGCCCGGCCGGTCGCCACCGCCTGGGTCACCAGCGCCACCTCGGCGGCGGGCACGCCGGCGGCGGCGATCTGCGCCGCGGTCGCGCCGGCGGGCAGATTATAGGCGCTGTAGGTCGCCTCGGGGTCGGAGAGGCCGGCAATGCCCAGACCGCCCGGCGTATTCTCGGGGCGCAAACGCATGGCGGCGAGGAGCAGACGCTCGGTCGTCTCGACCTCGGCCGAGACGGATTGCGCGACGATCCGCGCCGTTTCCATCAGCCGGCTTTCGGAAATCTCGCGGAACGAGCGGCCGGCGTGCAGCAGCGTCGCAGCCACCACGATCAGGTTCGGCACGCAGACCAGCATCAGAATGGCGACCAGGGTCGCGCGCAGGCTCGGGCGTCGCAGGCGTTCGATGAAATTCCGCAATTTGCCAGACCCAGTCAACGAGGACGCACAGGACGGGATAACTACCCCAACGCGCTATCGAACCCATCAAGACCTGACATACAACGCGACAGGAAATCCGGTTCTAGCGAATTATATTGGCAAAATTTTCAGGAACTTGCAACATGACCGCCCGGAATGGGCCGGCCGGTCAGCCCGCCTCGCGGCCCAGAAGGCGGTCGAGGATGCGCTGCTCGATTTCGGCGACCTCGGGGCTGCCATGGCGGCGGGGGCGTGGCAGATCGACGGCCAGGTCCAGCGCGATGCGCCCTTCCTCCAGCACGACGATGCGGTCGGCCAGGATCGCGGCCTCGGCCACGTCATGGGTGACAAGGACGGCGGTGAAGCCCTTCTCGCGCCAGATCCGTTCCAGCAGGCGCTGCATCTCGATCCGGGTCAGCGCGTCCAGCGCGCCGAGCGGTTCGTCCAGCGCCAGCACGCGCGGCGCGCCGACGAGTGCGCGGGCCAGCGCCACGCGCTGCCGCTGGCCGCCCGACAGGGTC
>JAATGA010000005.1 GCA_015654855.1 Rhodobacterales bacterium | reverse complement strand
GGGGGATGGCAGGTGGGGCGAGGGCGGGTTCGGCCTTCCCGTCAGGCGGGGGGTGCAGGCCGGCGATGAAGCTGCCGGTCGCGCCCGGCATCGCCGCGTCGAGAGCGGGACCGCGCAGCAGGCGGGCATCGACCTGATACTGGCCGGCGGCACCGAACCAGGATTCCTGCGCGGCGACTTCCGCCTCGGTCTGGCACAGATACATGATGCCGGCCTGGCGGAAGCCGGTTTCGCGGCTGGTGCGGCGGTTCATGTCGCGCCACAGCCTCAGGCTTTCCATCGCAAGCGGGATTTCCCCCGCGTCGCGGCCCATGGTGCGACACCAGCCCCAATTGCGGGAAGACTGTTCGCCGCCGATGCGGCCCTTTTCGCACAGCGCGACGGCGAAGCCCTTGTCAGCCAGGAACAGCGCGGTCGAGACGCCGATGATCCCACCGCCGATGATCACCACGTCGGTTCGTTCGGGAAGTGTGGGATCGGACGCGACAGGATCGACGGGTGGCGACATATGGGGCCTTGGTGAGAGAGTCTCAGGCGGCAGCCTAAGTCGGAAAGCGGCGTGTGGCTATGCAAGAGGCGGGCCGCGAGAGGCACGGGATCGGCACGTAGCGCGTCGCGTCGCCACGACCGTAGCGGGACAGGCAAACGATGCGACACGCGTCGCTCGCCGAGAGCGGACCCCGAGCGGCGCTGCATTGCCAGGCATCCGGCAGACCAGCACGCAGACGGTCCGACCGTGGCGGATTTCACTTGCGAACTTCTGTCCAATCGGGTAAGAACATTTCAGGAACTGGAAAGTGTCCCCATGACCGATCAATACGCCGATCACCACACCGACACGCCGATCGGCATCGACCGCGTCTCGATCCGCACCGTGCTGGTCCGCGAGGGGGAAGACCCCGGCGCAGCCTTAGCGGTGGCCGATCTCGTTGACCCGATCGCGCTACCGGTGATGTCCGGCGAGCAACCGGACGTGCCCGGCGGCATTCTTGGCAATGGCATTACGCCGAACGTGACAGCCCTGCTGGAAACTGAACAGCCGGACGTGTCTGGCGAGGCGTCGAAGGCCCGGAGCGGGTCGGTACGGTCTGCCGATAGGCGTACCCGAACCTCGGAACCGGCAAGCGTCGTACCTCCGGCGGCTTCCGGGATTCAGTCCCTGGCGCCGGTTCGAAAAATCGCCGGCTGAACCGGCCGCCGTTCCCGATGTAACGCCAGCACCGCTGGACAAGGCACTCGAAAAGACCATTACAGGGCGCAAGCGCCGGCTCCGCGAACGACCGGCCCGCTCCTGAGGTAAACGCCGATGCTTGCCCTTGCCATTCTTGCCTTGCTCCTGCTGGCCCTGGCCGCGTTGTACGTCCACGACCGGCGCCAGGTGGCGCACACCATCCTGCGCAACTACCCGATCATCGGGTATTTCCGCTATTTCGCCGAGACGCTCGGCGAATACATGCGGCAGTACCAGTATCTGCCGGACTGGTCCGAACGCCCCTTCAACCGGTTGGAACGCGCCTGGGTATACCGCTCCGCCAAGGGGGTCTCGAACCTGCGCAGCTTCGGCAGCGAGAACGTGCCGGCGTTCGTGTTCCGCAACGCCGCCTTTCCGGTGCTCGACGAGGAAAAGCGCCCCTACCCCGGCAAGCAGATCGGCATCAGCGAAGGCCCCGGCGCCTGCCGGCAGCCCTATCTTGCCCACCACTTCTTCAACATCAGCGGCATGAGCTACGGGGCGCTCAGCCCAGCCGCGGTGTCCGCCCTGTCGCGAGGCGCCAAGATGGCTGGCATCTGGATGGCGACCGGCGAAGGTGGTCTCGCACCCAACCACCTGGAGGGTGGCTGCGACATCATCATGCAAATGGGTACTGCGAAATATGGCGTCCGCAACCCGGATGGCACGCTGTCGGAGGAGCGCCTTCGTGCCATCGCCGCGCACGAACAGGTCCGCATGTTCGAAGTCAAACTCGCTCAGGGTGCCAAGCCGGGCAAAGGCGGCATCCTTCCGGGTGCAAAGGTAACCGCCGATGTGGCGGCGATCCGCGGCATCCCCGAAGGTCGCGACAGCATCAGCCCGAACCGCCACCTGGATATCGGCAATGTCCGCGAACTCGGGCAGTTCGTCGAACGCGTGCGCGGGATCACCGGCAAGCCGGTTGGCGTCAAGTTCGTCGCCGGCGACATCGAGTTCCTGGAGAGCTGGTTCGAGGACTGCGTCACCCATCCCGAAGGTTGCCCGGACTACGTGCAGATCGATGGCGGGGAGGGCGGCACGGGGGCGGCACCGTCCGCCCTGATCGACTACGTCGGACTGCCGGTGACCCTGGCACTGCCCATGGTCACGGCGGCGCGGGAGCGGTATAGGCTGGAGGATCGAATCCGCATTATCGCCTCGGCCAAGCTGATAACTCCGGACAAGGTCGCCTGGGCGCTGTGCATGGGGGCGGATTTCGTGTCGTCGGCGCGCGGGTTCATGTTCAGCCTTGGGTGCATCCAGGCGATGAAATGCGGCTCCGGACAGTGCCCGACCGGCGTCACGGCCTCCAACCCGCGGCTGATTGCCGGGCTGGACCCCACCGACAAGGCGGTGCGGGTTGCACGCTATGCGCAACAGGTACGCGAGGAGGTGGAGATCATCGCCCACGCCTGCGGGCTGACCGACCCGACCGGCTTCCGGCCGCGGCACGTGACGGAGATCGAGCGTGGGGTTGGCGGCTTTCGCGCGCCGCAGGGAAGCGACTAGATCAACAACGATCAGTTCCAACGCATAACCGGATCGCGTTTGCAAAGGGTCATCCTCGACCCCATTTCGGGGATAGAGCGTCGGCCGTAACCTCGAGGTGCCCTTTGACCAGAATCGCCGACTTGCCGGATGTCGATCTTCACGCCCTGCGCGAAAAGATGCGGGGCGAGTACG
>JAATGA010000433.1 GCA_015654855.1 Rhodobacterales bacterium | reverse complement strand
GTGGGCATCGGCGGCGTGGCGGTGGCGACCGGCACCAAACGGCCATCGCGCAGATATTCCGCGACCTCGAAAATCGGCTTCATCACGATGCCGCGCCCCGACAGCGCCCAGCCGGTCAGCACATCGCCGTCGTCGCTTTCATACGGTCCGGCGATGTCGTAGCGGCGTGCGCCTTCGGGTGTCTGCAACGTCCATTGGTATTCGCGCGCGCCGGGAAAGCGCAGGTTCAGACAGTCGTGGCGGTCGCCCACCAGTGACGCGCCGTCCGTCGGCATTCCGCGCCGGGCGATATAGGCTGGGGCGGCGCAAAGGACGCGGGCGCAATCGGCCACCAGCCGCACCTTCAGCGCTGAATCCTCCAGCACCCCCAGGTGAAAGGCGATGTCGAGCCCTTCCGCCGTCACGTCGATGGTCCGGTCGGACAGCCGCAGCCGCACGTCGATCAGCGGCCAGGCATCCTTGAACTCGGGCACATGCGGGGCGATGAAGCGCCGCCCGACTCCAAGCGGGGCGGCGACGAAAACGGTGCCGCGCGGGTTCTGGGTGACATCCATCACCGCCGCCTCGGCTTCGTCTATCGCCTCCAGCACCTTGCGGGCGCCGTCATAGAAGATGCGGCCGTTCTCGGTCGGTTGCAGGCTGCGGGTGGAGCGGTTGAAGAGCCGGACGCCCAGATGCTTCTCCATCTCGGACACGCGGGCCGAGGCCACGGCGGGCGAGGTGCGCTGATCGCGGGCCGCGGCACTCATGCTGCCCAAATCATAGACACGGACGAACATGCGCAGGTTGTTGACGTATGACATTCGGGCAGCCTGCGATTTTCGCGGGACGATTGAAAGTGCTGAGGCATTCGCAGAATTAACAGAAAGGTGACCGCAGGTATACCTTGGACGCAGCCAAGGAGGATCCCCGCCATGTATGACGCCGCCGTCCTGTGGGAATGGGTCGAGATCGCAGCCCGCTGGACCCATGTGGTCACCGCCATAGCCTGGATCGGATCTTCCTTCTATTTCATCGCGCTGGACCTCGGGCTGCGCAAGGCCGAGGGGATGCCGGCGCTGGCCCACGGCGAGGAGTGGCAGGTCCACGGCGGGGGGTTCTACCACATCACCAAATATCTGGTCGCGCCCGAGCGCCTGCCGGAACACCTGACCTGGTTCAAATGGGAAAGCTACGCCACCTGGCTGTCGGGCTTCACCATGCTGATCCTGGTCTATTACCTGGGCGCCGAGTTCTATCTGGTCGATCCGAATGTGCTGGATATTCAGGTCTGGCAGGCGATCGCCATCTCGCTGGCAAGCCTCGCCTTCGGCTGGCTGGCGTATGACACTTTGTGCAAGGTCTTCGTCAAATCGAACCAGACGGTGCTGATGGTGGCGCTGTTCGTGGTGCTGGTGGGGATGAGCCTGTTCTACACCCATGTGTTTTCCGGCCGGGCGGCGCTGCTGCATCTGGGTGCCTTCACCGCGACGATCATGTCGGCCAACGTCTTCATGGTCATCATGCCGAACCAGCGGATCGTGGTGGGCGATCTGAAGGCGGGGCGCACGCCGGATGCGAAATACGGCAAGATCGCCAAGCAGCGCAGCACCCACAACAACTACCTCACGCTGCCGGTGCTGTTCCTGATGCTGTCGAACCACTATCCGCTGATTTTCGCGACCGAGTGGAACTGGCTGATCGCGAGCCTTGTGTTCCTTATGGGGGTGACGATCCGGCACTGGTTCAACACGAAACACGCGCGCAAGGGCAATCCGCACTGGACCTGGGCGCTGACCGCCGCGCTGTTTCTGGCCATCGCCTGGCTGTCGACCGCACCGATGCGGACCATCCCGCCGGAGGAGAATCAGTCCTCGCTGGGGGTGCAGGGGCTGCGCTATGCCTCGGCTCCCGGCTTCGATCAGGTGGCCGAGATCGTCGCCGGGCGCTGCTCAATGTGCCATGCAGCCGAGCCGGCATGGGAGGGACTTTACTGGCCACCCAAGGGGGTTGTGCTGGAAACCCCGGCCCAGGTCGCGCATGAGGCGCGGCGCATCTACATGCAGGCGGGGCTGAGCCATGCCATGCCGCCGGCGAACCTGTCCTATATGGAACAGAGCGAGCGCGATGCGATCATGCGCTGGTTCCGTGCGGCGGGGGCTGCGGGGATCGAGGGCTGAGGCTGCCGCCCGACCGGGTGGCGGCTATGCGGAACGAAGCTGCCGCTCAATAATGTTAAGGAATGAAGACGTATGGAACGTTTTGACGACAAGATCATTCTGATCACAGGTGGCAGCAGTGGCATGGGTCTGGCAGGGGCGCGCCGCATCGTCTCCGAAGGCGGCAAGGTCATTTTGACGGGCCTCAACGAAGCACGGTTGCAGTCCGCCCAACAAGAACTAGGAGACCGCGCAATAGTTAATCCGCAACGATGCTGCTGACCCCGACGAAAGCGCTGCGCTGGCCGAACAGGTTCAGGCACATGCCCCTTTGAATGGCCTATGGCTGAATGCCGCCTTCGCTTCGCTTGCGATGCCGGAGCAGGTCGATGCGGCTTCTTTTGACGCAATGATGGCCGCAAACGTGCGAGGGCCAGTTCTACAGTTGGCTAAGCTATCGAACATGTTGGCTCCGGGGGCATCGGTTCTTCTGACGGCATCAAGCTCGGCTTATGAAAAGGCGGCTGCGACAAGTCTCTATGGCGCAACCAAAGGTGCCGTTATTTCCTTGGCAAGAAGCTGGGCCACGGCCCTCGCGCCGCGAGGCATTCGGGTCAATACGCTCGTGCCGGGTCCAATCGAAACTAATTTCCGTAGCTTCCTGCCGGAAGAAGCAAAAAATGGGTTCGAGGCCCTTGTTGTCAGCCAAGTGCCTCTTGCCCGCGCGGGCACCGCTGAAGAAGCAGCGGCTGTCGCCTTGTTCCTGCTTTCTGACGATGCGTCTTTCGTCACCGGAAGTCAGTATGCGGTAGACGGCGGCCTGATCATGCACTGACCGTCTGCTAAGGGCTCATACGGATCAATTGCCGTCGACTTCCCAGTCGTCCTCGCCGGGCAGCGGGCCGATGGCGGTCCAGTCGGCGCGGATGCGGGCGATGCGGGTGTCGGCCCAGGTGCGGAACACCAGGTCGAACCCCTCGCGCGTGATCTTCTCGGCACTCAGATCGGCGCGCAGGTTGCTGCGGGTATCGGCATCCCACATCGAGATCGCAGTCATAACCGAAGGCGCGGCGCTGAAGGGTTCGGCGAATTCGACCTTGTGGCGGCTTTCGCGCGGGCCGTGGCCCGTCCACATCGGACCGCCATCGGCGAAGTCCGAGAACAGGATCTTCGATCCTTGCTGGACGCCAAGCCGACCGGTGGAAATGCGCTTCATCTTCCTCTTCCCGTTTCGCCGGAGGCTGCCGGGAAATCCCGGCAAAAATATGGAAATACCCGACCGGGGACAAGGGACGGGGTCGGAAATGGAAAGACCCCCGGAGCGATCCGGGGGTCCGATCCGTGCCGGTTCGGCGGGCCTTAGTGCTGGCCGGTCAACTGCGCGCCTTTCAGTGCGAGGATGTCGTTCACGGCCTTTTCGGCGGCGGCCTTGTCCAAGGGCAGAGCGGCGGCGGCCAAGGCGCGGGCCTCGGTCACCAGTTCATCCAGAACGGTGCCGGTGGCCTCTTCGACCGGGATCGCCCGTTCGGCCAGAACCGAAACCGCCCCTTGCGTGATTTCGGCAAAGCCGCCGGTGACGATGAAAGATTTCACCCCCGAAGGCGTGACCGCCCGCAGGACGCCCGGGCGCAGCGTGGTGATGAAGGGGGCGTGTCCCTCCATCGCCGTCAGGTCGCCCTCGGCCCCCGGGATCAGCACCTCGGTCGCGGGCGATGAGGCAAGCCTCCGCTCCGGCGACACGAGGTCGAATTGCAGGGTGTTGGCCATCCGATGCCCCCCTTACGCCGCAGCCGCGGCGAGTTTGGCGGCCTTGGCTTTCACATCCTCGATCCCGCCGACCATGTAGAAGGCGGCCTCGGGCAGGTGGTCGTATTCGCCGTTCACCACGGCCTTGAACGAGGCGATGGTGACATCCAGCGGCACCTGAACCCCGTCCGAGCCGGTGAAGACCTTCGCCACGTCGAAGGGCTGCGACAGGAAGCGCTGGATCTTCCGGGCGCGGGCCACGGTGATCTTGTCCTCTTCCGACAGCTCGTCCATGCCGAGGATGGCGATGATGTCCTGCAACGACTTGTATTTTTGCAGGATGCCCTGCACAGCGCGCGCCACGCCGTAATGCTCTTCGCCGATCACCGCCGGGTCGAGCAGACGCGAGTTCGAGTCGAGCGGGTCGACGGCCGGATAGATCCCGAGTTCCGAGAT
>JAATGA010000317.1 GCA_015654855.1 Rhodobacterales bacterium | reverse complement strand
TGCCTCCTGGCCAATCAACTGGCCGAGGATGCGCAGCGAGGGCATCGAGTTTTCCTGCGGATGCGAGAAGAAATCGACATAGACGACGGGAATGCCCGCCGCTTCGATCCGCTCGCGCGCGACCTCCATCGCCGGGTCGCCTCTGTCGATCAGCGACAGGATCAGCAGATCGGGGTTCAGCGCGATGACGCTTTCGACCGAAAGGTCGCGGTTGCCGGAGCCCACCGGAACGATCGCGTCGATGGCGGGGAATTTCGCGCGCCAGGCATCCATCGTCGGGGCGTCGAGGCCCTTGTCCGTGCGCCAGCCCGCGACCAGCGCCACCGGATCCGCGTCGATCAGGCCAAGGACCGCCAGGTGCCGCGCCTCTCCCAGAACGATGCGCTTGGCGGGGGCGGGGATCGCGACCTCGCGCCCGACGATGTCGGTCACGCGGATCTCGGCCATGGCGGGGGTCATGCCCAGACCCAGCGTCGCGGTCAGCAGCAGAAGAAACCTGCGGAACATGGGCCAGCCTTCCCCGGGGATCCTGCCGGTCCGGCCGGCGGTGAAAGGGGGCGGACGGATCCGCCCCCTTTCAGGTTCTTACTTCGCAATCGGGGCGATGCGCCACAGGCGGTCGCCGGAATCGTCGTCCTGGCCGCGCGATTTGTTCACCGCCCAGATGTCGCCCTTGCCGTCGGCGGTCAGCCCGTTGGGATAGCTGCCTGCGTCGAGGTTCGCGAGGATCTTGCCGGTCGTGTCCAGCACGGTGATCGTGCCCGCACCACGGCTGCCGGCGAAGACCTGCCGGCTGACCGGATCGAACGCCACATAAAGCGCACCGGCGCCGACCTCGACATCGGCCAGCGTCTCGCCGGTTTCGGCCTTGACGATCAGCAGGTTGTCGGAGCCTTGCGAGACGATGAACAGCAGATCTTCCTGCGGGTCATAGGCCGCGCCCACCGGGCTGCGCGCGCCGGGCAGGGCGAAGACCTTCGCCTCGCCGGTGGCAAGGTCGATCACGGCGGCCTCGTTCGAGCTCATGCTGGTGGTGAAGAGCTTGCCGCCTTTCGCGTCGAGCGCCAGCGGGATGGTCCTGAAGTCGGCGCCGCGCTGGGCCGAGCGCAGCACGATCGGTTCGAGCTGTTCCAGCGTTTTGCTGTCGAAGACCTCGATCCTGTCGGAATTGGTGCTGACATAGGCCCGGCTGTTCTCGGTGTCGACCAGCACGTCGCGGGCATGGTTGGCCGCGCCCGGTTCGAACTGTTTGACCAGCGACAGATCGGACTGCTTGTAGACCGCGACGGTGTTCTGGCGGGAGTTGGTCACCCAGACCGTGCCGTTCGCATCGTCCACACCCACACCGTAGACGGCATAGACGCCCGGCCCCTGCGGCTGACCGCCGGGCTGGCCGCTGCCGGCTGGCGCCGCGCCGGCCGGGGCTTCGCCGGGCGCGCCGGGGCCGCCCGCGCGGGCAGGCGCCTCGGGCGGGGTGACCTCGGCCTCGATGGCGAGCGTTTCGGGATTCAGCTTGACCAGTTTCGATTCGCTGACCGGCGGACGGCCCACGGCGGAGGTAACGAAGAGCGCATTCGAGGCCGGGCTGTAGGCGACCTGATACAGGCCGCGGGTGACCGGCTCGCTTTTCACCGAGAAAAGCTCGGCGCCCGACAGCGGGACTTCGGGGGAGATTTTCAGGTCGATCACGGTGGCGGCGGCGGGTTTCTCGGCGATCACGACGACGGGTTGCAGGCCGGTCTCGGCATCGGCGTCGATTTCGATCCCGGCGCTGAACTTGCCCTCGCCGTCGACGGCGATCGGCTCTGCGTTCAGAACCGTTGCGCCGCGCAGAAGGGTAATGCTCTGGCCGGGGATCAGGCCCTGGCCAGAGATCGTGACCTTCGAACCCTTGTAGACCGGCGCGCCGGGCTGGGCGCCGGCCGCGCGGACCTGGCCGACAAAGCCGTCGGCGCTGGCCGTAAAGGCGGTGTCGGCCAAAGCCGGCACGGCCACAAAGGAAAGTGTCAGCGCCGAACCGGCCAGCAAGCTCCGCCAGAGGGAGGTTGTGGTGATTGCCATTTGAGGCTCCTTGCCTGAGAAAACGGAATGGCTCGACAGGCGATGCGCAGTCTGGCTTGGTTCGGCCGCAGAAGTATAATGTTGACTATCCTTGTCAACTAAAACCCGCGCGAGCGGGCGCGACAAAGAGGATGCAAGCAATGATGCACGGCAAGGCCGGCCCGGATCACGCGCGGAAAGAGGCGGCGCTGGACATCCTGTCGTCCGACCCGCCGACGCACCGGCTGGATGTGCTGCGGGTGGCGACGGGACCCGGGCACCGGCTGTTCCGGGCGGTGCCGAAATCGCTGCCGCCGGCCGAAGGCTGGCCGGTGCTGTATCTGCTGGACGGCAACGCGGCCTTCGACTTTCTGACGGTGGCGCATCTGGCGCTGGTGCCGGGGCTGATGCTGGTGGGCGTCGGCTATGACACCGACCGCCAGTTCGCGCGCGAACGTCGGACGCTCGATTTCACCGCACCCGAGGGGCCTGGCGACGGCATTCGCCCCGATCATGTGCATGAGGGGCGGATGGCCGGCGGCGGGGCACAGTTCCTCGACCGGCTGACGGGGCCTTTGCGCGAGGCTGCGGAAACCGGGCTGCCGGTCGATCCGGCACGCCGCACGCTGTGGGGCCATTCCTTCGGCGGGCTGTTCACGCTCTATGCCCTGCTGTCACGGCCGGGGGCCTTCAACCGCTATGCGGCGATCAGTCCCTCGATCTGGTGGGACGAGGCGCTGATCCGTCGCATAGCTGCCGGAGCCGGAGTTTCCGCTGTCGCGCCGCCGCTGCTTGTGGCGCTTGGCGACAAGGAAAAGCGTTCGGGCGTCGAGGGGCCGGTGCCGGACGGGCCGGCGCTCGCGACGATGAATTTCATCGCCGGCCTGCGCGCGCATCCCGGCCTTGCCCCGCAGGTGCATGTGCTGAAGGACCATGCGCATATCCAGACCATCGCCGGCTCGTTGCCGCTGGCCCTGCCCTTCGCCGCCGGATAGCGACGGGGGCTATTCCCCCATCCGGTCCGCCAGCGCCGGCGCGATCAGCCGCACCGCCGCCGGGCCGGTCATCTGCGCATGGAGGAACGGCACCTCCAGCTGGTCGAGCCCGTCGGCCCAGGGTTGCCACATCCCGGCGTCCAGATCGGACGCCGCATGGTAGAGGCCCGCCCGGATATGGGTCAGCGTGCCCGGCATCGGCCGGTGCCAGTGGCCGCGGATCATCCGGTTCGTCGCCGTGACGGTGCGGATCACCGCATCCAGCACCCGTTCGGGTAAAGCGCCAAGCGCGGTGTCCGTCCGCCGCAGGAAGGCCACCACTTTCGCCCGGCTGTCGAGTTCCGGGTGCCCGTCCGGGTCCAGCCCGGCAATCGCCAGCAGCGCGCGCAGCGCCATGACCGGATCGGGCTCTGCCTCCGTCCGCCAGCAATCGGCGGGATAGCTGTCGAGCAGCGCCACCAGCCCGACCTTGCGTCCGCGCGCGGCAAGCTGCACCGCCACTTCCTGCGCGAGGATGCCGCCGACCGACCAGCCGGCCAGATGCACCGCCCCTTCGGGTGCGATCCGCGCCACCTCGTCGACATAAAGCGCGGCGAGTTTGCGCAGGCTGTCGGGCATCTCGCGATCCGGGTCGATGCCGGGGTTCTGCAAGCCCCAGACGGTGCGCACCGGGGCAATGGCCCGCGCCAGCCCGCGATAGCCCCAGGCGAGACCCCCCGCCGGATGGATCAGGAACAGCGGCGCGCGCGCGCGATCCCCCTCGGCCAGCAAGATCGCAGTGCTGAGGCCATCATCTGTCGCCCCCTGGTCCAGCGCCTCGGCCAGCGCCGCCAGCACCGGGTTTTCAAACACCGTGCCAAGGCCGGGATCGTGCCCGGTCTCGGCCGCGATCCGCTGGATCAGGCGCACGGCGGACAGCGAATCCCCGCCCAAAGCGAAAAAATCGGCCTCGGCCGGGGCGGGTTCGGCAAGGGCCAGAACCTCGGCGTAAAGCCTCGCCAGCATCCGCTCGGTCGGCCCCTCTGCCGCGCGACCTGCGGCGGCGAAGACCGGTGCGGGCAGGGCCTTGCGGTCGAGCTTGCCATTCGCCGTCACCGGCATCGCATCCAGCGCGACCATGGCCGAGGGGACCATATAGGCCGGCAGCGCCGAGGCGAGCCGTTGCGCCAGAACGCCCGCCTCATATCCCGCGCCGGGGACGACATAGCCGACGAGGCGCTTTTCGCCCGCATGATCCTCGCGCGCCAGAACCACCGCCTCGCGCACGAGGCCCGAGGCCATGATGGCGCTTTCGATCTCTCCCAATTCGATGCGCAACCCGCGGATCTTTACCTGATGGTCCGAGCGGCCGAGGTAGACCACCGCCCCGTCGTGGCGCAGCCGGGCCAGATCGCCGGTGGCGTAGAGCCGTTCTCCTGGCCGGGCGGGATCGGAAACGAAACGGTCCGCGGTCAGATCGGGGCGGCCCAGATAGCCCCGCGCAAGCTGAATTCCGCCAAGATAGAGACTTCCCGGCAGTCCCGGCGGCACCGGGCGCATCGCGGCGTCCAGCACCTCCAGCCGGGTGTTCCACACGGGGAAACCGATGGGCAAGGGGTTCGAGCGGTCGTCGGGCGTGGCGGGCCAGTAGCTGACATCCACCGCCGCCTCGGTCGGGCCGTAGAGGTTGTGCAACTCCGCCGTCAGGGTGCGGTGGAAGCGGTCGCGCTGATCCGCCGTCAACTCCTCGCCGGAACAGAACACCCGGCGTGGTGAAAGGCCCCTCGCCTGGGGCGCTGCGAGGAAGGCCGACAGCATCGAGGGCACGAAATGCAGCGTCGTGATCCCCTCGTCCCGGATCAGCCGGGCGATCCGGGACGGGTCGCGATGGGCGCCGGGGGGCGCCATGACGAGCCGCGCGCCGGCGATCAGCGGCAGAAAGAACTCCCACACCGACACGTCGAAGGTCGCGGGGGTCTTTTGCAGGATCCGGTCGCTCACGTCGATTCGGTAGTGGTCGCGCATCCACAGCAGGCGGTTGACGATGGCCCGATGTTCGATCGCCACCCCCTTCGGCTCCCCCGTCGAACCGGAGGTGTAGATGACATAGGCAAGATCGCCGGGTGCGGGCGGGGTGGCGGGCGCCTCGCCCTCATCCGCCCAGTCGGGGGTGAGGAGAAGCGGCGCATCCGCCGGGAACAGATGCGCCAGATCGGGCGAGGTCAGCACCGCGACAGGATCCGCCATGGCGAGGATGCGAGCCAGGCGTTCCGGCGGATGTTCGGGGTCGAGCGGCAGATAAGCCGCCCCGGCGCGGAGGGCCGCGACCAGAGCGACGGGCAGATCCGCCGACCGCTCCAGCGCCACGGCGACCAGGCGGTCACGCCCCGCGCCCATCCGCGAAAGCTGCGCGGCAAGCGCTGCCGATGCGAAATCGAGGTCTGCGTAGCTGAGCCACTTGTCCCCGGAAGTGATCGCCACCGCCTCGGGCGAACGGCGCATTTCAGTCTCTAGCAAGGCCCAAAGACTGGTATCCGGCAGGGTATGTCGGGTCGCGTCGCTGGCCCGGGTGATGGCCGCCGTCTCGGCGGGCGATGCGGTCGGAACCTCGGCCAGTCGTTTCGCTGCCAGCGCGGCCGCGAGGAAGGCGGGCAGGCGGTCGGCATGGCCGCGTGCATCCTCGGGCGAATACAATGCGGGGTTGCTGTCGACCTCGAACAGGATGCCGCGTTCGGGATCGCCCCGGAAGGTCAGGGTCAGATCGTCCACGGCCCCGGCGCCCAGGATGTTCAGCCGCACGTCGAGGCCCGCGAAGGCCGGGGCCACGTCGAAGGGCTGCACATTGACCAGCGGACCATATAGCCGCCGCGCCCCGCCGATCAGCCCGAGGTCGCGCCGCATCTGCTCGGACCGATAACGGCCGTGGCGGCGGCCCTGCATCAGCGCCTTTGCGGCCGAGGTCAGCCATTCGGCCAGCGGTGCATCCTCATCCGGCGCGCAGCGGAAGGGCAGGACGTTCATCGCCATACAAGGAACGCGCGCGGCCTTGCTGCCCATCCGCGCCATGAAGGGCACGCCTGTGACCGCCTCGCCCACCGTCCAGCGGGCGACATAGGCCGAGGCGAGCGCGGTCAGCACATCGGGCCACATCAGCCCGGTGCCTTGCGCCACATCCGCCAGCCGCGCGGTCAGATCCGCCGGCAGCCAGCGGCTTTCGCGGTGGAAGCTGTGGCCCGATACCGCGCGCCCCGGTGCGGGGCCGGTCACCTCTGGCAGGCCGGACAGCGCCCCCAGCCAGTAATCCCGCGCCGCCGCGCGTTTGGCCGAGGCGCGCCATTCGGCATCCTCTTCCAGCGCGCGGTCGAGCGGCGGGAACGGGTCCGACGGCATCCGCCCCGTCACCCTCGCCGAATACAGTTCGCCGATGCGGTTCGTCACCAGCACCATGCCATAGCCGTCGATGGCCAGGTGGTGGATACGCTCGTAAAGGAAATGCCGGTCGGCTCCGAGCCGATAGAGCGCAAAGGCCGCCAGCGGATCGCGGGCAAGGTCCAGGGGGCGGTCGCTGTCGGCGCGCATCCGGCGCCGCGCCTCGGTCTCGGGGTCGGCCTCGTCGGACAGGTCGACCACCGCGAGGCGCGGCGGTTCCGGGGCCAGCCATTGCCTGGCCCCGGAAAGCCCCTGGCGGAATTGCAGCCGCAAGGCCCCGGCCTGGGCCAGGGCCTGATCGGCCGCCGACATCAGCGCGGCGACGTTCAGCGGGCCGGTCAGGTCCAGATACTGCCCGGTGTTCAGGATCGGGTTCGACGGGTCCAGCGCCTGAAAGAACCACAACCCCTCCTGCGCCTCGGTCAGGGGGCGGGCGGCGGACTCGACAGGGCGCTGCGTTGTCATTTCAGGGCTGCGATGTCAGGGCTGCGCGATGGCGGTGCGCGACTGGATGCGTTCGACCGCGCGCCACCATTCGCCCAAGGTGTAGAACTCGGCGAAGGTGCCGAAATCGGCTTTCAGCCCGCCCTGTTCCCATTGCAGCACCGGGCTCATCAGCCGCATGGAATCGAGGCCCAGATCGGCGAGGTTGTCGTCGTCGCCGATATCCTCGGGGTCGAGGTAGATCAGCTTCGCGATATCGCCGCGCATCCGGTCAAGCGTCAGGCTCATGTCGCCTCCTTCAGGAACTTTTCGCGCAAGGATGCGCGCAGGGCTTTGCGGCTGATCTTGCCGACGGCGGTGGTCTCGAACGCCTCGGCAAAGACGATCTGGTCGGGCACCTTGAACTCGGCGATGCCGCGGCCGCGCACGAAAGCCTTCAGCGCCGGGATCTTCGGCCTTTCGCCCTGGGGGATGACGAAGGCGCAGATCCGCTCGCCAAGGAACGGGTCGGGGATCGAGACCACGGCGGCATCGAAGACATTCGGATGCGCCAGCAGGTGATCCTCGATCTCTTCGGCGGAAATCTTCTCGCCCGCGCGGTTGATGTGATCGCCCGCGCGGCCCTGCACGACCAGATGGCCGGAGGGAAGACGCTTCACGATGTCGCCGGTGCGGTAGAACCCGTCGGGGGTGAAGCTGCGGGCATTGGCCCCCGGCTCGTTGTGATAGGCGCGGATGGTGTAGGGGCCGCGCGTCAGCAGGTTGCCCGGCGCGCCCTCGGGCACCGGATGGCCGTCGTCGTCCAGCACCAGCACCTCGTCGTCGGGGCTGATCGGGCGGCCTTGTGTGCCGGTGATGACCTCTTCGGGATCGTCGAGCCGGGTGTAGTTCACCAGACCCTCGGCCATGCCGAAGACCTGTTGCAGCGTGCATCCCAGCACCGGGCGCACCCGCGCCGCCGCCTCGGGGATGAACTTCGCTCCGCCGACCTGCAAGACCTCAAGCGAGGAGATGTCGTGCTTCGTTCCGGGTGCCGCCTGCATCCACAACAGCGCCAGCGGCGGGACGAGGCCGCACATCGTCACCCGCTCCTTCGCGATCAGCGCAAAGCAGGTTTCCGCCGCCGGGTTCGGTGCCATCACCACCCGGCCCCCGGCCCAGAGGACCCCGAATGCTCCGGGCGAACTCATCGGGAAATTATGGGCCACGGGCAAAGCGGTCAGGTAGACGGTATCCGGTCCGCAGCCGCAGATGCGCGCACTTTCGCGGAAGCTGTAGATATAGTCGTCATGCGTGCGCGGGATCAGCTTCGACAGCCCGGTCGAGCCGCCGGAGATCTGGCAGAAGGCTACCGAGGACGGATCGGGCCGGGGCAGGTCGCGCGCGGGGCCGTCGAGCGTGTCGAAGGACAGATGTTCGCCCGGATCGCCCAGGACGAAGACCTGCGTGATGGCGGGAACCCCGGCTCGCACGGCGGCGGCAAGAGGGCGGTAATCGAACCCCTCATGCCGGTCGGCGATGACCAGGGCCTTCGCGCCCGAGCGAGTGGCGAAATGAACCAGTTCGGTCTGACGATGCGCGGGCAGGGCGTAGACCGGCACCAGACCGGCAAGGAACAGGCCGAAGACCGCCGGGAAGAAGCCCGCGATATTCGGGATCTGCACGATCACCCGGTCACCGGGCACCAGACCTGCATCGAGGAAGCCCCGCGCCGCCCGTTCCGCCCTGGCGAGCAGGTCGCCATATGTCAGCCGGTTCTGCGCGTCGATCACCGCCACCCGGTCGGGGTGCGCCGCAGCCCGTGCGCGCAGCAGATCGCCGAAGGTCTCGCCCCGCCAATAGCCTTTGTCGCGATAGCGCGCGGCGAATTCCGCCGGCCAGACCTGCCGGGGGGGCAGGGCCTGGGCGACAGGATTATCCCGGGAATCGGCCACTTGCTTAACTTTCTTGCCTGGAGCGGACCGGATCGGGCGATGCGGTCCGTCGAATGCCGATTGCCTGTTAGGCGAACAAATAAAAATAGTCAACTTTTGCGCGGCGGTGCAAGTTCACGAAGTTTTTTGACCCGTGTCATGGCGCAAGACTGCATGGGCGTCGTAAACGGAAAGCATCCCGCCCCGGCCAGAAGGACATGCCATGAGCACCGCCAGCCCGATCCCCCTTCGCGATACATCGCGCGTCTATGGCCGGATCAGCCGGCTGCTGCACTGGACCATCGCCGCGCTGATCCTGTGGCAGCTTCTGGGAATGGGGCTGCGGCTGATCTTTGGCCGCCAGCCCTTCGTAGGCTTTTTCGTCGGCAGCCATCAGCCGGTGGGGACGGTGATTTTCGTGTTGGTTCTGATCCGCTTCGTCTGGGCCATCGCCAATCGCGGCAACCGGCCGGCGCATGGCGCGGGGTTGATCGGCATCGCCTCACGCCTCGGGCATCTGGCGCTTTACGCGCTGATGCTGATCGTGCCGTCGGTCGCGATCCTGCGGGCCTGGGGGTCGACCCGGGGTTTCGCGCCCTTCGGCTTCACCATCTTTGCCCCGCGGACGGAAGAGGTCGCATGGGCGACAGGCCTCGGCAGCGCCCTGCATGGCGAACTGGCCTGGGTCATGGCGGCGCTGATCGCCGGGCATATCGTGATGGTCGGCGTGCATGAGGGCATGTGGCGCGACGGCACTCTGGCCAAAATGGCCGGTCGCCGCCGCGCCGCCTGACGGGTCTGATGAAGCTTACTTCGTATCGTCTTCCGGCGCGCGCAGCCCGTGCCAGCGCCGGTCGACATAGACGACCGAATGCGCCTCGGCCCCGCCTTCGGCGGCGTGGTCGACATGGCCCTCCAGCAGTTCGGCCACCACGACCGTCGCGCCCCCGACCGGCAGGGTGCCGACGATTCTGGCCCGGAACCAGGTCGAAACCTCGGCATAGCGCGGCTCGCCCGTGGGCAGGCGCTCCCAGGCGATGCCGGGGCCGAAGCGGTCGATCCCGCTGGTCGCGCCCAGCCGAGCAATCGGCAGATCGGCCAGCCGCAGCAGGTGGATCACCATGGTCTTCGCGGCCAGGATCGCCGGCGTCGCCGAGGATTTCGACGACAGCGAAAAGGCCACGGTCGGCGGCGCGACGCTGACCGAGATCAGCGAACTGATCGTCAGCGCGACCGGCCCGTCGCCGGGATCGGCGGTGATGGTCGCCACGCCCGAGGGGTGATGGCGGAATGCCTCGCGAAAAGCGGTCGACAACTGGATTTCTGCTTGGGTGGACAAGGAACTCTCTCCGGGGGTTTCCGGGCGGCGGATGCGGCGCAGGATGGCCCCGGTCGCGCCGGGGCGCAACAGGGGCCGCGATACGGACCTTTCAAATCGCCCGGCGGAGGCGACAGGTTTCTTCCCTTTGCGCCCCGGTTTGCGCCCCTCTGCCCGTCAGATCAGCAGGATCGCCCGCAGATCGTTCACATTGGTGCCGGTCGGCCCGGTGACGAACAGCCCGCCCGCCGCCTGAAACGCGCCCCAGGCGTCATGGGCCAGCAGCATCCCGCGCGGGTCGCGGCCCGCCGCCCGGATCGCCGCCGCCGTATCCCCGTCGCAGAAGGCCCCGGCATTGTCCTCGGTCCCGTCGCGCCCGTCGGTATCGGCGGCCAGCGCATGGATGCCCGCCACCCCGTCGATGGCCAGCGCGAGGGACAAAAGGAACTCGGTATTCCGCCCGCCGCGCCCGCCTTCGTCCCGGCCAAGCGTCACCGTCGTCTCGCCCCCCGACAGGATCAGCACCGGCGGCGCGAAGGGCCGGGCGCGGGCGCGCGCCTCGCGGGCGATGGCGGCGTGCATCTGGCCGATGTCGCGCGCCTCGCCCTCGATGGCGTCCGACAGGATCACCGCCGGCAGACCATAGGCGGCCGATGTGGCGGCGGCTGCCTCCAGCGACAGACGGGCGGAGGCCACGATTTTCACCTCATCCCGCGCAAAACCAGGGGCATCGGGCAGGGGCGCATCCGCCTCCGGTGCGTTCAGGTGCGCCATGACGGCCGGCGGCAGGTCCATCCGGTATTGCGCGACGATCCGCAGCGCATCCTCCCTGCGGCTTGCATCCGGCACCGTCGGGCCTGATGCGACCTGCGCCGCCACATCTCCCGGCACGTCCGAGACGATCAGGCTGACCACCCGCGCCGGATGCGCGGCCTGGGCCAGCCGCCCGCCCTTGATGCGCGAGACATGCTTGCGCACCACGTTCATCGCCGAAATCGGCGCGCCCGAGGCCAGAAGCGCCCGATTCACCGCGATTTCGTCGTCGAGTGTCAACGCCCCCGCCGGGGCGGGCAGCAGCGAGGACCCCCCGCCCGAGATCAGGGCGATGACCAGATCATCCTCCGTCAGGTCCCGGACCAGCGACAGCAGGTGTTCGGAAGCGGCAAGGCCTGCGGCATCGGGCACCGGATGGGCGGCCTGCAACACTTCGATTGCCCGGGTTTCGGCCACGGGGCCGTGCTGCGCCACCACCGCGCCGGCCACGGGTCCGTCCCAGACCGCCTCGAAAGCGGCGGCCATCTGGCTTGCCGCCTTGCCCGCGCCGACGACCACGGTGCGTCCGCGCGGTCGGTCGGGCAGATGCGCCCGGATTGCCGCCAGCGGATCGGCCGCCTTTACCGCCGCCGCGAAAACCTCGGCCAGAAAGGCCTTCGGCTCGAAATCCCTGTCCATATTCTCTCGCTCCCTTACGGGCGGCGGGTCCCCGTCCGCGCCTGATCGGGCGCGGGGGAGGAGGGGTGCCGCCCGACAGGCGTGACCCTGGACCGGGGCCGCCGCCGATTTCAATGAAAATCGGCGGTTGTGCGGCAGGCGGTGCCCTCAGATCTGCCGCACCAGTCGCAGCGCGTCATAGATCGCGGCATGGATATTCCGCGCCTCGACCGCATCGCCGATCCTGTACAGGCGAAAGCCCTCAGGCCCCTTGCCGCCGGTCTGAGCCCGCCCCTCGACCAGGGCCTCATAATCCACGGCACCAAGGTTTTCCGACAGCGGTTTCAATTCGAAATAGATGTCGTCGAGCGGCAGGGTCCCGGCATTGACCACCACCTGGTCGACGCGCCGCTCCCGGGCCACGTCGAAGCCTTCGCGCGTCGCGGGGTCAAGCTGGACGTAATCGCTGCCGACCTTGGCCTTCAGCAGATTGCCGTCGCGTTCCACCGCCTCCAGCCGGTAGGTAACGGTGAAGGTGACGGGCTTGTCCTGAAGCGCGCGCATGTAGGGCACCAGGTTCATCCCCATAACCTCGGGCGAGAAGGTGCGGTCGGGCGTCATGATCTCGACCGTCGCCCCCGCCTCGGCCAGCAGTTGCGCGGCCTGAAGCGCGCCGTGATCGCCTGAATCGTCGAAGATCAGCACGTTCTGCCCCGGTTTCGCATCGCCCGACAGGATGTCCCAGGTCGAGACCACCAGATCGTTGCCCGCCGACAGGATCTCCGTCTGCGGCAGGCCGCCGGTAGCGACGATCACCGCATCGGGCTTCTCGGCCAGAACGTCCGAAGCCTCGGCCCAGGTATTGAAGCGAAATTCGACCCCCAGGGCCTCGCATTGCGCCATGCGCCAGTCGACGATGCCGATCATCTCGGACCGGCGCCTGGTGCGGGCGATCAGGCGTATCTGGCCGCCGGGCTGATCCGCCGCCTCGAAGACCACGACGCGGTGGCCGCGTTCAGCCGCGACCCGCGCAGCCTCCAGCCCTGCCGGGCCCGCGCCGACGACGACCACCGTCTTGCGGGTATCGGCCTTCGCGATCCGGTGCGGCTGTTCCGCCTCGCGCCCGGTGCTGGCATTGTGGATGCACAGCGCCATCGAGCCGAGGTAGATCCGGTCGAGGCAATAGGTCGCCCCGACACAAGGCCGGATCTCGTCCTCGCGGCCCTCGGCGATCTTCTGCACGATATGCGGATCGGCCATATGCGCCCGCGTCATCCCGACCATATCCAGTGCGCCCGAGGCCACGGCATGACGTGCCGTCGGAACATCCGGGATGCGGCTGGCGTGGAAGGTCGGCATCCCCAGTTCCGCGCGGATCCGGCCGGCGAAATCGAGGTGGGGCGCCGATTTCATCCCTTGGACCGGGATGATGTCGGTCATCGCCGGATCGGTGTGGATCCGCCCCCGAATCACGTTCACGAAGTCGATATAACCCGCGTCGCGAAAGCGCCGGGCCATTTCGACCCCATCATCGGCGCTGATCCCGCCCGGCTGGATTTCATCGGCGACATAGCGCATCCCGACCAGGAAATCTGGCCCCACCCGCTTACGGCAGGCATCCATCACTTCCATCACAAAGCGGATGCGGTTGTCGAAATTGCCGCCCCAGGGTGCGTCGAGCCGGTTGGTCAGCGGGCTGAACATCTGGTCGAGCAGGTGGCCGTAGACCTCCAGCTCCACTCCGTCGAGGCCGGCGGCCTGCATCCGTTCGGCCGCATCGGCGAAATTGCCGATCACGCGGTCGATGTCCCAATCCTCGATCACCTTGGGCATATGGCGGTGAGCGGGCTCACGCGCCGGACCCGCGCCCAGCATCGGCAGCCAGTCGGCCTTGTCCCACCGCGTGCGATAGCCCAGATGCGTCAGCTGGATCATCACCGCAGCACCCGCCTCGTGACAGTCGTCGGCCAGGCGCTTCATCCAGCCCACGACCTCATCCTTCCAAGCGTAGATATTGCCGAAGGCGGGCGGGCTGTCGCGGCTGACCGAGGCGGAACCGGCCGTCATCACCATCGCCACCCCGGCCTTCGCCCTTTCCAGGTGATAGAGCCGGTAACGGTCCTTCGGCATCCCGTCCTCGGTATAGGCCGGCTCGTGGCTGGTGGTCAGGATCCGGTTCCTGAGCGTCAGGTGTTTCAGTTGGAACGGTTGCAGAAGCGGGTCACTGGACACGCGGCTTTGCGAGAGATGGGCGGACATGGCGGGCGGCTCCGTGCTGGCACGAATCCGAAGCTAAGCTTGGGATTTGTCCTCGCGAAAGCATAAACTCGACATAGGTGTCGGGTTTTGCGATTCCGATGCGAAAAAACCGCCGCAATCGCTGAAATCATGGTCGGTTCTTGACCATTTGGTTGGAAAAGAAGACGCAAATGCTCAAGAAATGCGTTGAACCTGTCGGTTTTTTTCGCTTTCAACGGCGCAACCGCAGCAGGGCGGAGGAGAAAGCGCATGACCAGAACGATCACAACACCGGATCAGACCGTTCTTACGCGGCGAAAGGTGGTGAAGGGAATCGGTGCAGGGCTGATCGCTTCGGCCGCGATGCCGGGCTATGTCCAGGCGCAGGCCGCTCCGCTGAAGCTGGGCTTTCAGGTCCATCGCACCGGGATCGGGGCTTCCTATGGCCGCTGGTATGAGCGCGTGGCCAATTCCGCGCTGAAGGTGGTGAATGAGGGCGGCGGAATTGCCGGTCGCGCGGTCGAGATCGTGTTCGAGGATGACGGCACCGACCCCAAGCGCGGCGCCGAGGTGGTCGAGAAGCTGGTCAGCCAGCACAAGGTCGATCTGATCTTCGGACCGCTGTTCAGCCATGTCGTCATCGGTTCCGCTCCTCGCGCGGGCGAGTTGAAAGTGCCCTATCTGGTCTGTTCCGAAGGCAACCACGTTGCCTCGGGCCTGACCAACCGCTGGACCCTGCAACCGGGGATCACCGATGTCCGGTCCCAGGTTCAGGCGATGGCGCCCTGGGTTGCGCAAAACCTCGGGAAAAAGATCACGATGATCTATCCCGACTATGCTTTCGGCCATGATCACCGCGACAGCTTTGAACCTGCGATCAAGGCGCAGGGCGGCGAGGTGATCGCGAAGATCGGCATTCCTGCGACCGAAACCAGCTTCACCCGCTATTTCGCGCAGATCCCGCGCGAGACCGAGGTGATCTATCATGTGATGATCGGCCCCTCGGTCCTGACCTTCGTCAAGGAGTTGGGGGAGTTCTACGGCACCGGCGCGCGGCCCGAGATCTTTGGCTTCATCGACTCGCTGGAAGGTGTGGATATGACTGCGCCGGGGCTGGGCTTTCTCGAAGGCACGCATTTCTGGGAAGGTCAGTGCCGGTATAAGCAGGCCGACGCGACTGATGCCGAAACCTTCTACCGCGCGGCGGTGGGGGTCGATGACAACGGCGCCTCGCTGGCCGATCCGAAAGACGTGTCGACCTATGCCCATATGTTCTCGGTATGGGAGACGCTGTTCGTCATCAAGGCCGGGATCGAGGCTTCGGGCTATCAGACCACCGCCGACCGGCAGAAGTTCGTCGAGGCGATCGAGGCGATGACCGCCTTCGATTTCGGCCGCGAACATCCGCAGGGCGAAAAGATCTTCAACGGCAAGACTCACCAGGCATTCGGCATCCAGAACATCTCGAAGGTGACGGATGGCAAACTGATCCGCGTGCATCGCACCACGATCGGGGACGGGCTTTATCCCGACCAGGTGGATTACACGACGCAATCCTTCTGAACAGGGCTCCGGCCTGTTCGGCACCCGCATAACAAAACATCTGTTCACATTCCGGGCGGGCATTCCCGCCCGGAATAATCCCCTGACGGGAGCGTTGCTTGTCCTTCGGACCCTTCCTGCTTCTGGCCCTGATGGAGGGCATGGTGATGGCCGCCGTCCTTGCCCTGACGGCGGTCGGCCTGTCGCTGGTCTTCGGCACGATGCGGGTGGTGAACGTCGCGCATGGCGAATTCTTCATGCTGGGCGCGGTGATCGCCTGGTTCGTCGCCGATCACCTCGGCGGGGCGGCGTGGATGAACTTTGCCGTGGCGCTGGTCGTCGCTCCGCTGGTGGTCGCGGCAATCGCGGTTCTGGCTGACCGGCTGGTGCTGCGCCGGCTGAACTACGAACCCGAGGCGACCATCGTCGCCACCATCGGCCTGCTCTATATCCTGCAACAGGCGGCGCTCAGCCTGTTCGGCCCCGATGCCCGCCCGGTGCCGGCCCCGTTCGAACTGCGCCTGCAACTGCCCTGGTTCGGCTGGTCGGGCTACAAGGTCTTTGTGATCCTGGCGGCGGGGGCGATTCTGCTGGCGGTCTGGTTCCTGATGACGCGCACGCGGGCCGGGCTGATCATGCGGGCGACGCAGATCGACCGGGATACGGCGCGCGCCTTCGGCATCGACACGGATAAGGTCTATGCCCTGGTCTTCGGTCTTGGCGCCGGGCTTGCCGCGCTGGGCGCGGTGCTGGTGGTGCCGATCCAGCAGGCGCATTACCTGATGGGGGGCGATCCGCTGCTCCTGTCGTTCATCGTGGTGATCATCGGCGGGCTTGGCAGCATCCGCGGCACCCTGGTCGCGGCGCTGGTGATCGGGTTGTCGGACGGGGTGATCGCGATGTTCTACACCGCGACGCTTGCCAAGATCCTCGCGACGCTGCTGGTGGCGCTGGTGCTGGTCTTCCGCCCGCAGGGTCTGTTCGGAGCGAAGGCGTGACGGCCCGCATCCTTGCCCTGCATCTGGCCGTGCTGGCAGCACTTTTCGCGGCGCAGTTCGTGCTGCCGTCCTATCACGTCACGAGCCTTGCGCGGATCATGGTGCTGGCGGTCTTTGCCATGGGCTACAACATCGCCTTTGGCTACACGGGCCTGCTGAGCCTCGGTCACGCGCTGTTCTTCGCCGCCGGGATGTATGGCGCGGGGCTGCCGGCGCTGCATTTCGGCGTGGGCGGCGGGACGGCGCTGATCCTGGGCCTGCTGGCCGGAGGGGCGCTTGCCGGAGCGGCGGGGCTGCTGGCGCTGCGGACCGCCGGGGTCAGCTTCATGATCGTGACGCTGATGTTCGCCCAGGCCGGATATTTAACGATTCTTTACTTCGCCGAATACACGCGCGGCAACGACGGCTTTCCGGTTCCCGCCACCGCGCGCAGCCTGTTCGGCTTCGCGCTGTCGGGTGACAGGATGCGTTACATGACCGCGCTTTTGCTGTTCTCGGCAGCCATGCTTGCCTGCCTCGCGCTCGTCCGCTCGCGCTTCGGCCGGATCATGGTCGCCATGCGCGAGAATGAGGAGCGCAGCCGGATGCTGGGCTACAACCCCTATGCGGTGAAGCTGACGGCGCTGGCGATCTCGGGCCTTTACGCGGGCCTGGCGGGGGCCGCCTATGCGTTGCTGTTCGGCTATGCGGGGGCGAGTTTCGCCGGCATCCAGTATTCGATCCTGCCGCTGCTCTACGTGCTGACCGGAGGGGCGGGCACGGTGCTGGGTCCGCTGGTCGGCACGGCGGTGATGTTCTGGCTGACCGACATCGCCTCGGGCCTGACCAGTGCCTGGCTGATGGTGGTGGGCGTCGCGCTGGTGGCGCTGACGCTGTTCGCGCCCAGGGGAATGCTGGGGCTGATCCGGGAAAGGTGGGCGAAATGGCTGCCCTGATCCTGGAGGCGCGGGGCCTCAACCGGCATTTCGGCGGGGTGCGCGCCGTCGATGGCGTCGACATCGCATTGCGGACGGGCGAAGTCCATGCCCTGATCGGGCCGAACGGCGCGGGCAAGACTACGCTCGTCGGTCTGCTGTCGGGCCGGATCGCGGCGGATGCCGGTTCGATCCTGCTGGGCGGCGAGGAAATCGTGCATCTGCCCGCGCATCGCCGGGTTCGAAAGGGCATCGCCTATACGTTCCAGATCACCTCGATCTATCCCCGGCTGACGGTGGCCGAAAACGTCGATCTCGCGCGCGGCGGCATCGAAGACCTGGCGCGCGTGGGCCTTGCCGACCGGGCGGAGCAGGTGGCGGGCAGCCTGTCCTATGGCCATCAGCGCCTGCTGGAGGTGGCGATGGGCCTTGCGCTGAAGCCCCGCGTCCTGATCCTCGACGAGCCGACGCAAGGCCTGTCGGAGGGCGAGGTCGCGGGGTTCAGGGCCCTGGTCCGCCAGATCACTCCGGCGACGACGGTGCTGCTGATCGAGCACAATATGGATGTGGTGATGGATCTGGCCGACCGGATCACCGTGCTGGATTTCGGCCGGGTTCTGGCGCGCGGCACGCCGGCGGAGATTCGCGCCGATGCGGCGGTGCAGGCGGCCTATCTGGGGGGTGACGATGCTGCGGCTTGAGGGTGTATCCGCCGGATACGGCCCGGTCACCGTGTTGCGCGACGTGGCTTTCGAGGCGCGGGCGGGCGAGATCACCTGCGTCATGGGCCGCAACGGCGCGGGCAAGTCGACGCTGTTGAAATGCGTCATGGGCCTGGTGCCGGCGACTGCGGGACGCATCCTGCTCGACGGGCGCGACATCGCAGCCCTTTCCGCGCATCGCATCCCGGGCGAGGGCATCGCCTGGGTGCCGCAGGGCCGGCGGCTGTTCGGCCCGATGACGGTGGCGGAAAACCTCGATGTCGGCCTCCTGGTCCGCAAGGGCGACCCCGCCCTGCGGGAGCGGGTGCTCGCCCTCTTCCCGCGCCTGCGGGAAAGGCTGGACCAGACCTCGGCCACGCTTTCGGGCGGGGAGCAGCAGATGCTGGCCATCGCCCGCGCCCTGTGCCTCGACCCGCGCGTCCTGCTGCTCGACGAGCCGACGGAGGGGTTGCAGCCCGGCATGATCGCGCTGATCCGCGAGGTGGTGACCGAATTGCGCGGCAGGGGCGTCGCGGTGGTCCTGGTAGAACAGCGAACCCGGGCGGTGATCCGCATCGCCGACCGCGTGGTCTTCATGGAGCAGGGCCGGGTGGCAGAGGTGACCGGCCCGCTGAGCCCCGATGCGCCGCAGTTCCGCCACTACGTCGGGCTGTGACCTGTTGTTATTCCGTCACAGTCGATGAAAAGCCGGCGTTTCGGCGGAACCTGTCCGGCGGGTTGGCGCGTTTCCCGGATCGCAGATCAACGCATCGCCGAAAGCTTGCCCCATGCCGGAATTTCACAAACCGATGATCGCCGATCCGGTCGCTGAAAACCTGCGGCGGGTCTATGGCGCGCCCTGCGACGACATCTCCGGCGACGAGGCGGCGAACGACCGGCTCGCGGCGCTGATGGGCGAACTCGGCCGCCGTCATCAGCCGCGCCCGCAGGGGGATGGCGCGGTCCGTCCCGTCCGATATGCGCGGGAACCCGGATACGCCACAACGACAGGCGGGGCAGATCGCGCCCCGCCCCTTAAATCAGATCGCGCCCCGCCCCTTAAATCCCGCGCCCGGTAAACCACCGGTGGCGCGTTCCGCCGGATCAGACCGGCGGCTTGCCCCGCAGGGCGCGGCTTATCATCGCCACGACGAACAGGATGATAAAGACGAAGAACAGGATCTTGGCGATCCCTACCGAGGTTCCGGCGATGCCGGTAAAGCCCAATGCGCCCGCGATCAGCGCGACGATCAGGAAAGTAAGTGCCCAGCCCAGCATTCTGGCCTCCTCTGCGAAGTTGAGACGTGCACACTTTAACGCGTAGCGGCGGTGTCCGGTTCCCGCTGTGGCGGATCAGCCCTGTGGCTGCGGCAGCTTTCCCGCCAGCCCCGTCGCGGATTGCGGGCGGAAATCCACCCGCTGGACGCAGTGCCGCCCGTCGGCTTCGCGCCGGTAGATCCCGCCCAGTTGCAGGGTGAACCCGTGGATCAGCTGAGTGCCGAGCGCCTCGTCGTCATGATCGGATTCGTCGCAGCCCTCATCCGCGGGCAGATGGACGACCTCGAACCGGACGGCGCCGCCATCCTCGGCGCGCAGCGTCACGCGAAGGGACGGGGCCAGATGCGGCTCTTCGCCCCTGGCGGATCGCAGCGCGCGACCCAGAACCTCGGTCAGCAGCAGGGCGAGAGGCACGACCTGTTCCGGCGACAGGACCAGCGGATCGAACCCGGTCTCGACATGGAACCTCTGTCCCGCGCCCGCCCCCGACACCACGACCTGATCGACGATCCCGGACAGCAGCGTGTCGACCCGGACCTCGGTCATGCTCGCCGTGTGAAACAGCCCGTTATGCACCGTGGCGAGGCTGAGCATCCGGTCCTGAAGCCGGCGGATGATGCGCTTCACATCGTCTGACCGGGTGCGGCGCAGCTGCATATTGATGATCGAGGCCATCAGTTGCAGGTTGTTCTTGACCCGGTGATGCACCTCGCGCAGCAGCGCCTCTTTCTCGCGGACCGAGTTTTCCAGGTCGGCCTCATCCTTCACGATGGTTTCGGTCATATGCTCGAAGGCGTCGGCGGCCTCGCGGATCTCGGTCGGGGCCGAGGCCATGGCGAGCGATCCGACGCGGCGGTCGCCCTGCGCGAAAGAGGTGATCGCCCGGCGAAAGCGGCGCATGTGCCGCGTCACCATCATCTCGGACACCGCCCAGGCAGCCAGCAGGCAGATCGCCCAGGTCAGCGCCGGCAGAAGGAAGGGCGAAACGCTGTGCAGCGCCCCGGTCAGCACCGCTCGTTCCGGCCAGACGCCAAGCGCGTGGATCTCGCCCGGGATCAGCGTATTGGCGGAATAGACCCGTCCCGTCCCGCTTTCGCTTTGCCCGGGGAACATGCCGTCGGCCAGCAGGAAATGCTCTCTCAGCGTCGCCATATCCGGCAGAAACCCGGGGATCGCCTCGCGCCCGACGGTCGAGCCGAGGATATTGCCGCCGCTGTCATACAGAAAGACGGCCGGTGCCGGGGCCTCGGGCGCCGTGCCGGCAGGGGCCTCGCCCTGCGGCGGAACCTGGCGCTGTCCAACTGCGGCGAAGCCGGAGACGGCCCCGCCGGCGTCGAAAACCGGCGTCAGGGCAACCAGCAGCGGCGACGCCCCCTCGACCAGGCGCAACGCCGGCTTCGCCCCGTCAAGAAAGACTGGCAGAAACGGCCAGGCCGCGACATCGGCGAAGCCCGGGGTCGAACTGCATCGCGCCTGCCCCGCCCGGTTGTAGATCGCGGCGAGCGTATAGCGCCGGCCCTCGCCCGCCAGTTCGCGCACCACGGCGGCGCAATCCGCCTCCGCCAGCGGATCGAGGCCAAGCGACAGGCCGCGCGACACCGCCTGAAGTTCGGCGATCTCGACCAGCTTCGGGGCCGAGGCGCGCAGCGTCGCGCCGGCCAGCGCGGCCTCGGTTCGGGCGCGCAATTCGTCGTTGCGTCCGGCGGTCTGGACCAAGGCGATGATCCCGACCGGCGCCAGCGCCAGCGTCAGGATCAGGCCGAGCCGGACGCCGAACCGGTTCGCCAGCCGACCCCGGCCCCCGCGCCGGCCTGGGGTCCGGCCGCTCATGCCGCCTGGATGCCGGAGCGGCTCATCACGGCGGCGGTCGTCTTGTCCTCGCCGAGGAAATCCTCGCCCGCCTCAAGGTGCAGCAGTTCGGCCAGACGCAGCCGGGCGCGGCTGGCGCGGCTTTTCACCGTGCCCACCGCGACGCCGGTCATTTCCGCCACATCCTCGTAGGAAAAGCCCGAGGCGCCGACCAGGATCAGCACCTCGCGATGCTGCGGCGAAAGCTGATCGAAGGCGGTGCGGAAATCCGTCATGGCAAGGCGCGCGTCATGCGCGGGTTTCTCGAACAACATGGCGGAATAGGCGCCATCGGGGTCCGGCACCTCGCGCCGGGACTTGCGCATGTTGGAATAGAAGGTGTTGCGCAGGATGGTGAACAGCCAGGCCCGCATATTGGTGCCGGGCTGAAAGCTGTGGAAGTTCGACCAGGCCTTGACCACCGCGTCCTGCACCAGATCGTCGGCCGAGGCCGAATTGCGCGTCAGGCTGATGGCGAAGGCGCGCATCGCCGGCAGATGCTCGGGCAACTCGTCGCGCGGGTCGCGCACGGCGTCGGCCGGAGGGCGATCCGTCATTTTCCCGCCTCCTGCTGCGTTTGGCGCAGGCGTTCGAGCAGATCCCGCAGCTTGTCGGGGATCTCTTCGTTCAGCGTCTCCTGATAGACCTTGCGAAGATTGTCCTCGATCAGGGCCCTGGAGGCGGCCGAATCCTGACGTTTTCCTGTATTTCCAGACATGATATCGTAAGATCCCGGCCTCGGTTCGGGAACAAAACGTCGAAGGTTGCGTTTGGTTCCCGGGTTTCGCTTAATGGAGCAGCTTATATGCAATCGGGTGCAACGGACGATCCTGTTTCGGTCATAGCGCGGAATTTGCCGTTTTTGCGGCGCTATGCCCGGGCTTTGACCGGCAGCCAGTCGACCGGCGACCGCTTCGCGGCGATGACGCTCGAAGCGCTGCTTGAGGATGCCGGGGCGCTGGCGGGCGAGGATCCGCGGATCGCGTTGTTCCGCGCCTTTCACCTGGTTTGGGCCAGCGCGGGGGCGCCCCTGGGCGATCCCGACAGCCGGCTTTCGGGCCAGGCGCAGGCGCATATGGCCAGCCTGACCCGCAACAGCCGCGAGGCCCTGCTGCTCAGCGCGATCGAGGGGTTCCGCTTTGCCGAGATCGGGCGGATCATGGACATCGACGCCGGCGCCGCCGAGGATCTGGTGCAGGTCGCCAAACGCGAAATGGCCGATTCCGTCGCGGGCGCCGTGCTGATCATCGAGGACGAGGCGATCATCGCCATCGACATCCAGATGATCGTGTCCGAGATGGGCCACCGCGTCACCGGCATCGCCCGCACCCGGGCGCAGGCGGTGGACCTCGCCTCGCAGGACCGGCCCGACCTGATCCTCGCCGATATCCAGCTTGCCGATCATTCCAGCGGCATCGACGCGGTGAACGACATTCTGCGTCAGTTCGACGATGTTCCGGTGATCTTCATCACCGCCTTCCCCGAGCGGCTGCTGACCGGGCAAAAGCCGGAACCGGCTTTCCTGATCGCCAAACCCTATGCCGAGGATCAGCTCCGCTCGGCCGTCAGCCAGGCGATGTTCTTCGCCTCGACCGAGACGCTGTCGTCGTGATGGCGTGGCCAGGGGGCGTAAAGGTGCCGGAGGGCGGCTGGGGACCCTCCCTCCGGCGTTTACGGTCCGGGCGAAATAACCCGGTCGTGCCTGCGGTCCAGGGAAGTAGCTATGCTCCGCAGGCAAGGATCAACGCAACGATCCGGGTCGGGTTCCCTGTTGTTTGCGGAATCCTGAAAAGAATCTTCCGGTCGAAGTCTCGCGGAGGCGAGGTCGCGGCGACGGCGCGCCGGGCGTGATTTGCGACGGGTCAGAGGCGGCGAGTCGCGGCGCTTGTCAGTATCGTTTTCGCCGGGAAACGACGAAAAAAGGGCCGGGGCGAAAGGCCCCGGCCCGCACTGGTTACACCACAACACATTCGGTCACGGCCCGAACCGATGACCGTAACTCGTCAATAAGAGCGTGACACTGCCCGACTTGCTACGAACACGCGGGACGACCGCCGCGGGCGGCTGTCGTCCCGTTCCGGGTGGAAGGCCGGGGTGATGGCCCCCGTCGCGCCACCTTCCACGCATCCGGGCACGACCGGGGCCGCAAGGATCCACGGGCCGGTCGCAGGGGCGATGAAAGCGAGCATGGGGATCAAGGCTTTCCTGTTGTTTAATGCGCACGACCTTCGCGGGAATTTCCCGTGTCCGGCCGCGCGTCGCTGGTTGCGGATATGAAACCTCAGAGACCTGAACCCCGAAGGCATGGCGAAAGCACCCCGCTGGCTGTCGTCGGGCATCCGTCGCCGGCGGGGCCGGTGGTCGCGATCCGGTCGGCAGGTCGGGGCATGTGCTGCATCTCCATATCGGTCCGACGGAATAATGCCGTCGCCGCCCGCGGGTTCCGCGGAAAATCGCGTGTCGTGAAAATATCTATTCGGCAGCCATCGGCGGTGGCAGCGTCCGCGACAGCAGCGGCGCGGCGAAGGCCTGGGCGCGGAATCGCCGCGCCGCCTCGCCCGACAGCCAGGTCAGGCGTCCGGCGCAGATCGTCGCCTCGACTGCGCCGCTTTCGGCATGGACCACCGTAAGGTCGGCGCGCGCGCCCGAATCGAGCCGGCCCCGGTCGGCCATCCGCAACACCTCCGCCGGGCCGGAGGAGATCAGGCCCCATGCCTTCGGCCAGCCCAGATCGGGCGCGAGCAGCGCCGCCGCGCGGGCAAGGCTGGCCGGTTCGCCCTCTGACGCCAGCGCGTCGCAGACCCCTTCGGCGATCAGTCCCGCCGTCACCCGGTCCCCGGCCAGCAGGCGCGGAGCGGACAGGATCACCGGGCTCATCATCGCATGGGCGGCGACGGCGGCGGAGCGGGTGGCGGGAAAGACCGCGATCCGCGCGCCGATCATCGAATGCCGCTCGCGCGTTTCGCCGTCGGGGTCGGAATGGCTGCCATAGGGCAGCGCCAGCGCGTCCAGCGCCTCGGCCAGGCGGCAGAGGTGGCGCGGCACGTCGCGCCGGTCGCGTTGCGCCGCGACATAGGCCGCGCGCAGATCCTCGGGCAGGCTGTGCGGCTCGACCCGGCTGTCGGCGAAGACCACGCCATGCAGATGTCGGCGCCCGGCGGCGGCGATCAGCCGTGCCTCGTCGCGGACCGCGGTCGCCTCGGCCAGCAGATGCAGGCGGACGTCGGGCGCAAGGCGCGGGCGCAAGGCGGCGATGCGGGCCATGGCGGCCTCGGCCATGGTCGCGGCGCGCGGGCCCCCGCGCCAGCCCCAGGGCAGGACCACGACCGAGGTCGTCACCCCGGCGGCGGCGGCAGGGTCGAGCGTCGTGGTCTCGAACGGTCCCGGCGGCAGGGGTGCATGGGCGTCGACGATGCCGGGCATCACCAGATAGCCGGACAGATCGACCTCGGGCAGCGGCCCGCGCGTCAGCCGCCCTGCGGCAAAGGCGATCGAGCGGCGCTGAAGCGCGCCGTCGCGCAGGACGAGGGCGCCGGTCAGGCGCAAAGGGGGCAACAGCGCGGGCATTGCGGCGGGCTCGCGGGGAATGAACGTTGCGGTTGTGGATAACCCGGCAAGGCAACGGCCATGTGACGCTGCCTCGCGAATAAGGAACTGCCGGTGCGGGGGCGGGACTTGACGCCTGCATCGTCTCCCCGTCTCCCGGCGGCACGGGTGAAGGGATGCGCTCCTGCGGGAGCGGTCGCGGCTTGCCGGCCGGCCCGCGCTGGTCCAGGTATCGTGACGGACCAGGACCGCCCCGGGGGCCTCATGCTGACTGCCTATCGCCATGCCGACGGGGTGCTGGAACCCCTGCCCCCCGACCGCCCGCTGAGCGAGGCGTTGTGGATCGACCTCTTCCGCCCCGAGGTCGCGGAATGTATCCGGGTCGCCGCGCTTGGCATCGAGGTGCCGACGATCGAGGATATGGAAGAGATCGAGGTGTCGAACCGGCTTTACCGCGAGCGGCGGGCCGAGGTGATGACGGTCGTCCTGCCTGGTGTCGTGGGCGTTCCCGCCCCGGTTTCGATGCCGGTCAGCTTCATCCTGGCGCCCGGACGGCTGGTGACGGTCCGCCACCACCGCCCGCGCTCGTTCGAGACCTTTCCGACCCGCGCCGACAAGACCGATGCCGGCTGCGACCGGCCCGAGGCTGTCTTCCTGGGCCTGGTCGAGGAAATCGTCGGCCGGCTGGCCGACATCCTCGAAGGGACGGGCCGAGAACTCGACGAGGCGATGCGCAACATCTATCGCCCCGGCTCGCGCGGCCATGGCCAGGAGGATCTGCAAAAATCGCTGGAGGCGGTGGGGCACGCCGGCGATGTGGTGGGCAAGGTGCGCATGTCGCTGCTGTCGATGCAGCGGGCGGTGCTGTTCTTCGTCAACGGCCTGCCCGCCCGGCCAGTGGCGCAGGATCTGCGCCCGGTGGCCGAGGCGCGCGAGCGCGACATCTCGGCATTGGAGGTCCATGCCGATTTCCTGACGGCACGCGTTGGCCTCGCCTCGGATGCGGCGATGGGGATGATCAACCTGGCGCAGAGCAATACGATGCGCATCGTCTCGGTCCTGACGGTGCTGTTCATGCCGCCGACCCTGATCGCGAGCCTTTACGGCATGAACTTCGCGCATATGCCGGAACTGGACAAACCCTGGGGCTATCCGATGGCGATCGGGCTGATGATAGGTTCGGCATTCGCGGCCTGGGGGCTGTTCCGCTGGAAGAGGTGGCTTTAGGCCAGGTTCCGGGTTCCGGGTTCCGGGCTCGGATCCCCGGTTTCCGCGAAGAAATCGGGGTGGGGTTTCAGATAACTCCGCCCCCTGGGGCCCAGGTCAGGCGTGCGGGCCGGCGACGCGGGTGCCCGCCTTCCACACGCTCCGCAGCGCGAAATCCTCGTCCAGATGCACCATGTCGGCCACGCGCCCCGGCATCAGATGGCCCAGCTCGCCGCCGCGCCCGATGGCATCGGCGGGGGCGGCGGTGGCCATCGACAGCGCGCGCTCGGGGGGTTGGCCCAGGCCGACGACATGGGCGACAGCCTCGGGCAGGGTCAGATCGGCCCCCGCGAGCGTGCCGTCTGCCAGCGTCAGCCGTCCGTCCCGGCGCAGCACCCGGCGGCCGTGCAGCAGGAACTCGGTCATGTCGGTGCCCGCGAACAGCATTACATCGGTGACGAGGAACAGCCCGTGCGCCTTTGCCGCCAGCGCGATCCTCATCGCGGTATCCGACACATGCACCCCGTCCGCGATCAGCCCCGAGGGCAGGTCGCTGTCGAGCACCGCGCCGACCAGCCCGGGCTGGCGATGGCCAAGCTGGCTCATCGCGTTGAACAGATGCGTGGCGCAGCCCGCGCCCGCCGCGATGGCCGTGCGCGCCTCGTCCAGCGTGCATTCGCTGTGCCCGAGGCTGACCACCGCCCCCGCCGCCGAAAGCGCCGCGATCTGCGCCGGCGTCACCGAACAGGGCGCGACCGTAACCATCAGCGTCGGCAGCGCCTCTGCCGCCGCGATCAGCAGGGTAAGGTCGCCGTCCTCCATCACCCGGATCAGCGCCGGATCATGCGCGCCCTTGCGTCGGACATCGAGATGCGGCCCCTCCAGATGCAGGCCCAGAAAGCCCGGCACCCGCGCCTTTGCTGCGGCGATCCCGGCTTCGATCACCCGCGCGGTGACCTCGGCCGTGTCGGTGATCAGCGTCGGCAGACAGCCCGTGGCGCCGAGGCCGATATGGGCGGCGCAGATCCGGCGCAGACCTTCGACATCCGTCGCGCCGTCGACCATCAGCCCGCCGCCGCCGTTGACCTGAAGGTCGAGCAGGCCCGGGGCCAGGATGCCGCCGTTCAGCCGCACGACCTCGCCCTCCGGCGGGGTGCGGGTCAGGGCGGTGACGATGCCGTCCTCGACCACGACCGAGACGCCCTCGATCAGCCTCGCTCCGTCGAAGACGGTCGCGCCGGTGAAAATCTGGCCGTTCATCACAGGGTCTCCGTCACCTTGCGCAGATGGGGCGGCAGGTCCGGGTCGAAGCCACGCCGCCGCGCCAGCCCCTCGACGAAGGCGTAGAAGGACACCGCCAGCACCAGCGGCGCCACCAGCGGATGCAGGCCCGGCACCGAGGGCAGGGTGACCGCGCCCGGCACTTCGGCGCCGGTCAGGAAGACATCCGCCCCCTGGCCGACAAGCCTTTCGACGGTCGCCTTCATCTGCGGCAGCGCCGCGTCGTCGACACCAAGCGCCAGGACCGGGAACTGCGCCTGGACGATCGCCGCCGGGCCATGCAGCACCTCGGCCGCCGAATAGCTTTCGGCGTGCAGCCCGCAGGTTTCCTTGAACTTCAGCGCCGCCTCGTTGGAAATCGCGATGGCCGGCCCGCGGCCCAGGACGAAAAGCTGCTGCGCGCGGGACAGGCGTGCCGCCAACGGCTCCCAGTCGAGGCGCAGCGCGGCCTCGAACGCTTGCGGAAGGGCGGTGACGGCGGCGCGCAGGGTGGCATCCTGCTGCCATTCGGCCAGCAGGCTCAGCCCGGCCAGAACCGAGGTCACGAAGGTCTTGGTGGCCGCGACGCTTTTCTCCACCCCCGCCTGCAAGGGCAGGCAATGCGCCGAGGCGAGCGCCATCGGGCTATCGGCGACATTGGTGATCGCGGCGGTCAGCGCGCCGCCCGCCCCGGCGGCACGGATCATCTCGACAATATCCGGGCTTTTACCGGATTGCGAAATCCCGATGCAGGCCGCGCCGTCCAGCCGCAGGGTGCGGTGGTAGATCGAGGCGACCGAAGGCCCGACCGAGGCGACGGGCACGCCCGCCAGGATCTCGACCGCATATTTCAGATAGGTGGCGGCATGGTCGGAAGACCCCCGCGCCACTGTGACCAGCAGCCTTGGGTCCCGGGCGCGGAAGGCCGCCGCCGCCTCGGCCAGCGCCGGGGCCGACAGGGTCAGGAAGCGGCGCGTGGCCTCGGGGATTTCGGCGACTTCGGCCGCCATATGGGTTTGGGTCATGTCGCCGTCCCTTCGGATGCGCGTTTCAGTTCCACGGCGAAGTCGTAGGCATCGCCACGATAAAGCGACCGGGTGAATTCCACCACGCGGCCCGAGGGCAGGTGGCTGATCCGTTCGATCCTCAGCGCCGCCGCACCGGGGGCAACGCCCAGAAGGCCGGCCTCCTTCGCGCCGAGGTTGGCGGCAAAGATGCGCTGGACGGCGCGCACCGGGCGGTGGCCGGTTGCCTCCAGCACGGCGTAGAGCGAATGCCCGACCCGTTCCGGGGCGGGCAGGATGTCGGCGGGCAGGGCGGTGCGTTCCAGGGCGACGGGCAGGTCGCCCGAGACCCGCACCCGTTCCAGCCGTGCCACCTGGTCGCCTGGCCCGAGGCCGAGGGCCATCACCTCCTCGGGCGCGGATGCGCCGAGGCTGCGGGCGATCCAGCGGCTTTCCACCGGGCGGCCGCGACGGGCCATATCCTCGGTGAACGAGGTCAGCAGGGACAGGGCCTGCTCCATCCGCTCGACTTTTGGCGCGACGAAGGTGCCGGACCCGCGCCGCTGCACCAGTTGTCCCCGCGCCACCAGCCCCTCGACCGCCTTGCGGACGGTGACGCGCGACAGGCCGGTCATCGCCGCCATATCGCGCTCTGCCGGAAGGCCCGCGCCGGGCGGCAGTTCCCCCCGCGCCATCGCCCCGGCGATGCGGTGTTGCAGTTGCAGATAAAGCGGCCCGGCCTTGTCGAAGCCATGGGCGGTGAAGATGCCGGTCATGCGCCGCTTTCCGCGATCTCGCCCCGCGCGAGGGCGAGGGCGCCGTCGAGCGGGCTGCCCGCCGCAGGCGCGATCCGCCAGCGGCGGGAAAGGAAGGGGGCATAGACCTGCGCCAGCCCGCCGATCGTCACGACCGGCAGATCCACACCCTCTTGCAGGACAGCGATGGCGGCGTCGATCTGCGCCACCGCCTCGGCGATCAGGGCGCGGGCAGCGGGGTCGTCGCTGGCCGCGATCTCGGGCGCGAGGCGGGCGAAATCCACGGGGCGCGCGGTGACGGTCCAGCCGGTGGCGGCCTCGTCCCCGCCATGGCGGGCGATCAGCGCGGAGAGGAAGGGTGTCGGCGGTTCCATCCCGTCGGCGGCGCGCAGCGCGCGGGCCATGGCGTTGCGGCCGAGCCAGGCACCGCTCGCCTCGTCGCCAACGGCCAGGCCACGCCCGCCGATCTGCCGCAGCCGACCACCCCGCTGGATGCCATAGACCGATCCGGTGCCCATGGCCGCGACGATCCCGTCGCGAGGCCCGAGCGCGCCGCGCGGCGCGGTGATCGCATCCGTCACGATCCGCGCGCGGGCGAAGGGCAGAGCCGCCGCCAGCCGTCCGGCCGCCCCTGCCGCATTGGCCCCGGCCAGCCCCAGGCCGGCCACGATCTGCGACAGCGGCGCGATGCCCCGCGTTGCGGCCCCGGCCACGGCGAGCAGGTTGGCCAGCGCACCTTCGGGATCCGAGGCGATATTGGCCGGCCCGCCCTCTGCCCGGCCGAGCACGCGGCCCGCCGTATTGGTCAGCGCCGCCCGGCAGCCGGTGCCGCCCCCGTCTATTCCCAGATACCAGGTCATGCGATCCTCTTCGCATTGATAATACCAAAAAGATACCGCATGGAAAGGAGGATCGAAAGATTCGACCAATTTTGCTCTGAAACAGCGGAAGCGCACGCGAATCCGGCTGATCGGTATTAATTTGGCATTGGTCCGACAGCTCGGATCCGGTCGAAGCGCCATGCTTGGGGCCGCCGGCCCCTCGGACTACCCGGCGTATTTCCTTACCAGAGGAAGATGGGACGTTGATGGCGCAAGTTTCTTCCTGCGATGAGGGTGGCGGGCGGTGTTTCGGGGGGCGCTGGCCCGAGGTGCAAGGGGCAGGGGTTGCGCCGCCCCGGGATCAATACACCTGGAGGTAGTGGCCCGATGGATCGCCATGGCAAATTTGTCAAAATTTGGGGGGAAATGGGCGAAAGTTGCGGCATAGGCGAAAGCAACGACTAGAAATTTCAAAAATTCCTATTTATCACTGGCCGCAATAGGTTTCGGAAAACCGGGGCCAATAAACACGTCGCGCACGCTGAGGCGCGGCTTTGAGGCGGAGTAGTATAATGGGTACGGCGATTCATTTCGCGGTCCGCGATGGTGCGGGCAGCGTTCAGAACGGCACTGTCGCAGGCGAAGGTCAAAGCAACTTTATCCAGGTCGCGTCGGGGGACAGCGTTTCGCTGAACATCTCGCAGGCCAGCGTCGTCGGCTATGAGCAGCAGGGCCGCGACCTGATCGTGAAACTGGCCGATGGCCGCACGGTCACCCTCGTCAACTATTTCAACGTCGAGGCGGGCGAGGCCAACCATCTCTTCCTGTCACACGACGACCAGATCATGGAAGTGGTCATCCGCGACGGCGGCAACGGCGCCTTGTTCGCCGATTACGGCCCCGTCCAGGGCTTCGAGAAATGGAGCCCGCTGGACCATCTGAAATTCAGCGAGGCCGATCCTCTGGCTGCCGGTGTGGTCGACACCAGCCCCGCGGGCATGGCGCCGCTGATCCCGGGCCTGCTGGGCTTCGGCGGCGGTCTGGGTTCGGCGGCGGCAGCGGCCGCTGTGATCGGCGGCGGTGCCGCGATCATCGGCGGTGGCGGTGGTGACTCCGATGACGACAACGGCATGGGCGACGGGGACACCGGCGGTGGCGACATGGGCACTGGCGGTGGTGATACCGGCACGGGTGAAGGGGATGGCGACGGCGGCGACACGGGCACGGGCGGCGGTGATACCGGCACGGGCGACGGGGATGGCGACGGCGACACGGGCGGCGATCGCGACCGTGCGGAGCCGACCGTCGATCCGCGCGACAAGACCACGCTGACCACCAACACCGATACTCCCTCGATCACCGTCACCGGCACCGGGGAGCCGGGCGACAGCGTGACCGTAACCATCGGCGACAAGACCGAGACGACGACGATCGACGAGGATGGCACCTGGGGCGTCACCTTCCCGACCGACAATCTGCCGGACGACGGGGATTATTCCGCCGAGGTCGTGGTCACCACGCCGGGTGGCGACGTGACCCTGACCGGGCCGGAAACGCTGATCGATATGACCCCGCCCGATGTGGCGATCACCGAAGGCGCGAAAAGCACCGGCGATGTCGAGAACGCGACCGAATACACCGACGGCGTGTCGATCTCGGGTTCGGGCGAAGCCGGCGCGACAATCGTGGTCGAGGTCGCGGGGTCGAGCCAGTCGACCACCGTGGGATCCGACGGCACCTGGACCGTGACCTTCACCACCGATCAGGTCACTTCGGGCGAATATGAAACCGGGATCACCGTCACCGCGACCGATGTGAACGGCAACGTCACCACCATCACCGACACGCTGGTCGTCGATACGGTGCCGAACACCGTCACCTTCAATTCGGTGACATCGGACAACACCGTCAATCTGGTGGAATCGCAGGATCTGCTGACCCTGACCGGCAGCGCGACCGCGGGGGCCACGCTGACCTTCACCATCGCCGGCGTGTCGCAGACCGTCACCGCCGGCTCGGATGGAAGCTGGTCGGCGAGCTGGCCGGCCGGAACGGTCGCCTCGGGCACCTATTCCTCGACCGTCACGGTCACCTCTGCCGATGCTGCGGGCAACGTTACGAACAGCAGCCACACCTTCAATGTCGACACGCAGAACGCCGTGGCGATTTCCAGCCCGGTGGCGGCCGACAACATCGTCAACCTGTCGGAATCGACCGCCGGTGTCACCCTGACCGGCACGGGCGAGGCCGGATCGACCGTCAAGGTCACCTGGAACGGCACGACCGTCACCGCCCCGGTTTCCTCTTCGGGCAGCTGGAGCGCGGAATACGCCAGCGTTCCGGGCGGCACCTATTCCTCGACCGTCACCGTAGTTTCGACCGATGTGGCCGGCAACACCGCCACCGCAACCAAAACCGTCGCCGTGGACACCGAGATCTCGGTCGCCCTGCCCGCCGGTCAGACCGGCGGCGACGACACCGTTTCGGGCGCGGAACGTGCGGCGGGTATCGCGCTGACCGGCACGGCCGAAGCGGGTTCGATCGTCAGCGTGTCCTTCGCCGGCGCGACCAAGACCGTGACCGCCTCGTCGACCGGCACCTGGACGGCGAGCTTCGGGACCTCGGAAATCCCCTCGGGCACGACCAGCGCTGTCGCGACCGTCACGGCGACCGATGCGGCCGGCAACACCGCCACCGCCACCCGGACCATCGCCATCGACACCGAGGTCAAACCTTTCACCGAGGCGCCTCTGTCCACCGGCGGTGACGGCATCCTGAACAAAGTCGAATCCGCCGCCGGTCTGACGATCACCGGTACGGTCGAGGCCGGGTCCACGGTCAAGGTGACCTTCGGATCTTACGGTACCTATACCGCGACGGTCAGCGGCACGACTTGGGTCGCGACGATCCCGGCGGGTGCGATCCCGCAGGGGGCCGGCAACACCGTGGCGATCACGGCAGTCGCGACCGACGCCGTGGGCAACACCTCGACCCTGAGCTCTTCGGTCAAGACCGATACGCTGGTCGAGAACTTCACCCTGACCGGCAAGATCGGCGGCGACGGCTATATCAACGCCCTGGAACGTGCCGACGGCGTGCTGGTCTCGGGAACGGTCGAGGCGGGTTCGACCGTCGTGATCGACCTTGGCAACGGCCATTCGGTGACGACGGTCGCAAGCTCCACCGGCGCTTGGTCGGCGACGATCCCGACGGCCGATCTGCCGACGGGCGAGGGCACCACGCTGGCGGTCACGATCACCGCCACCGATGTCGCGGGCAACGTCTCGGATGTCATCAGCCAGTCGGTGGTGGTCGATACGGTCGCGCCCGACTCGCCCGATGTCTCGAAGATCGTGCGCGACGCGGGCGCGATGACCGGCATCTATGCAAATATCGACGGCGAAGATGTTACGTTCCATCAGGTGGACGCCTCGGGTGAGACCTCGACCATAGCAGTGGATAAGACGGATCGGCCGACGACAGACATTTATGATTTCGACAAGGGCGTTGCCGACGGCAGCTATCTGGTGATCGAGAACACCGATGTCGCCGGCAACTCGGCTTCGACCCTGTTCATCGTCAACAACACCAACACGGTGACCGTCGACCTGAACCGCGCCGGCCTGTCGGAGTTTGACTTCACCAAGATCGACCTGACGCTCGCGCCGCAGGCCAGTCTGACGATCGACGAGTCGCAGCTCAAAGCCATCACCGGCGAGGATCACCAGCTGACCGTCGCCGGCGGCAGCGACGACAGCGTGAACATCGTCGGCGGGGTTGCCAGCGGCAACGCGACCGTGGATGGCGAAAGCTACACGATCTACACGCTGGGGACGGGCAACACGCTGCTGGTCGACGACGACATCCACACCACGATCATCTGATCGCTGACACGCGGAGGGGAAGGCCCATGGCCTTGGACCACAGGCTGAAGGCCGGGACTGCGGTTCCGGCACTGGTGGCGTGCATCCTGCTGGCGGCTTGCGTCGGCGGCGGAACGAACGCGGATGTGTCGAAATCCGACTTCGCCCCAGGGGCGGCGCCCGCGCTCTCGCCGCAGGAAGAGGTGGCCTCGCCCCTGATCGCGGATCTGATGGCGCGCCGGTCGGTCCTGCCGGCGAACGGCCCCTATGCCAATGTGGCCGAGGCGGTCCTGCACGCCTCGACCGGCGCGTCCGAGGCGGAACTGCGCGTCGCCCGGCTGCGCGCCCGGGCCCAGGCGAAGAACTGGCTGCCGAAGATCGGCCCGGATGTGAGCCTGACCTCGCTGTCGTCGATCGCGGCGGGGCTGGTGCTGGAACAGGCGCTGTTCGACAACGGCAAGCGCAAGGCCGAACGGGCCTATGCCGCCGCCGATGTCGAGGTTGCGGCCATCGCCCTGTCGGTCGAGATGAACCAGCGCGTCTATGACGGGCTGACCTATTACCTGTCGGCGCAAAGCGCGCGCGACCAGGCCGGGGTGGCCGAACGCGCCACGGCCCGCCTGCTGGAATTCGAGCGGATCATGCGCGTCCGGGTCGAGGGCGGTCTGTCCGACGGATCTGAGGCGCAGATCGTCTCGCAAAAGCTGATGGAGATGCGCGCCACCCTCGCCGACGACCGCGAGAGCGAGCGCACCGCCATGGCCGAACTCGCCGCCATCGCCGGCGGGCCGCTGCCGGGCATCTCGGGCGTGCAGGACCTGCCGCCCGATGACGGCAAGCCCGAACCGCTGTCGGTGCTGGAAACCCGGGCCGAGGGTAAACGCACCGTGGCCCAGGCCCAGGCAGAACGTTCGGGCCTTTTGCCCGGCATCGGGCTTGACGCCAGCCTGACGAGCGGCGGGATCAGCCCCTCGGTCAGTCTCGGCGGGCTGATGAGCGCGGGCAACCGCGCCACGAACCGGGCGCTGGATGCGGCCCCGGAGGTCGCGGCGAAACGCAACGCCGATGCGGTCGAGGATGCGAACCGCAAGATCGTCGCCCTGAACCGCCAGATCGCGGCCTATGAGTCGCGTCGGGCCGAGGGGGCGGTGGTTCTGGCCCAGACGGCGAAGAACTTCGAGACCTTCTCGGTGCAATACAAGGCCGGCCGCCGCACCCTGCTGGAGCTGGTGTCGCAATACGACGACTATGCCCGGCTGGAACGCGATCAGGTCTCATTGCGGTATGATATCGCGACGCTGAAACTGCAAATCGCGCGGGATCGCGGGCTTCTGGTGGATGGAGGGCGGCTGTGAACGATCGTGTGGTGTCCTTCGAGATCAACGCGGCCCAGGTCGCCCGGCCCGAGCCGCGCGTCACGGCGACGGCGCCCGTTGCCGCCCCGGCCGCCCCCCGCCATGGTGCGCGGGCTATTTCCCGCGCCCAGATCGGCGCGGTCTATGCCGGATTGCTGGGAGCCGAGATCTCGGCCTCGGACCTGCTGGAGCATCTGGAAATCGCGGCCTCGGGCGGAGATGTGACGCTGGAACACCTGGCGGCGGTCTTCGGTGCCGCAGGACTCGATGCGCGGGTCGACGCGCCCCGCCACCCGCGCCCCGCCCATTGGCCCGCCCTGGCCGAGATGACCAGCGGCCAGGTCGTGCTGGTCCTGGGCGAGGACGACCGGGGGGTCGAGCTTTACGACCACACCTGCCCCGATCTGCGCGCCGAGGTGCCCTTCGCCGAATTCATGCGGGTCTATGGCGGCCGTATCCTGACCGCCCGCCCGTCGATGGCGGAGATCGAATCCCGCCACGGCGGCGGCGGCGGAGAACGCCACTGGTTCTGGGGCCGCTTCGCCCGGTTCCGCCGGCAGATGGGCGAGGTCGCGCTCGGCTCCCTGGTGGCCAACCTGCTCGCCGTCGCGGTCGCGCTGTTCTCGCTGCAAGTCTACGACCGGGTGATCCCGAACCAGTCGGAACCGACGCTTTGGGTGCTGGCGGGCGGGGCGATGCTGGCGATCCTGCTGGAGGGGTTCCTGAAAGTCGCGCGCTCCGGGCTGATGGACATGACCGGACGGCGGGTCGAGCTGTCGGCGCAATCCTTCCTGATGGACCGTCTGCTGGGGATGCGCTCGGCGCCCATGGACCGCCGCCCGAGCGCGATTTTCTCGACCATGCGCGAATTCGGCTCGGTCCGGGAGTTCTTCACCGCCTCGACCATCGGCACGCTGGCCGATCTGCCCTTCATCCTGATCTTTCTGGCGCTCGTCGCCTCGATTGCCGGCAACCTCGTCTGGATCCTGATCGCGGGCGGGTTGCTGATGGTGCTGCCCGGCTTTCTGTTCCAGAAGAAGATGGTGGCGCTGACGGCGGCGACGCAAGGCGCGTCCATGCGGTCGGCGAAACTGCTGTATGAGGCGGTCTACGAGCACGAAACCCTGACCACGCAACGCGGCGAGGACCGGGTAAAGCGTATCTGGGGCGAGTTGGTGGCCCTTTCGGCCGCCAAGGCGTCCGAGCAGCGGCACCTGACATCCCTGCTGGGCTATTGGGCGCAGGGCGTGCA
>JAATGA010000049.1 GCA_015654855.1 Rhodobacterales bacterium | reverse complement strand
GCCCGCCGCCGATGGCGGAGCAGTAGGAAAGGCCGATTTCCAGCGCCTTGCCGGTTGCGTCGTTGTTCACGGCCACCAGGCAGGGAACACCGCCGCCTTTGACATATTCGCCGCGCACGGTATGGCCCGGGCCTTTCGGCGCCATCATGATGACATCGACGCCCTTCTTCGGCTCGATCAGGCCGAAATGCACGTTCAGGCCATGGGCGAAGGCGATCGCGGCGCCTTCACGCAGGTTGTCGTGGACGTATTTCTTGTAGGTCTCGGCCTGGAGTTCGTCGGGCATGGTGAACATGATCAGGTCGGCCCAGGCGGCTGCCTCGGCGATGCCCATGACCTTCAGGCCTTCGCCTTCGGCTTTCTTCGCCGACGGGCTGCCCTCGCGCAGCGCCACGACCACGTTTTTCGCCCCCGAATCGCGCAGGTTCAGCGCATGGGCATGGCCCTGGCTGCCATAGCCGAGGATCGCGACCTTCAGGTTCTTGATCAGGTTCACATCGCAATCGCGGTCGTAGTAAACGCGCATCTTTCGCGCTCCTTCGCTGGTGTCTTCTGAACGGGCAATTTAAGGATTTCTTCGGGATGTCGGCTGCATAATTTGACGAATTTCGTTAATTATGAGAAAGATCATTCGCTAAATATCTTTTATGTGAAAAATCCATGCCCGACGACACCGACCGCCGCCTGTTGCGCCACCTGCTGGCCGAGCCGGGGCTGACCACCGCCGATCTGGCCGAAAGGGCCGGGCTGACCACCGCCACCTGCTGGCGGCGAATCGAGAAGATGACGGCCGCCGGCGTGATCCGTGGGCAGGAGACGGTGATCGACTGGCGCAAACTCGGCTACGAGGTCGAGGTCAGCCTGCGCTTCCTGCTAGACAAGACCCATCCGCGCGCCTTCGACGAATTCATCGCCGCCGCGCGCGAGGTGCCCGAGGTGCTGGCGATCGAGACCTTTCTCGGCCGGGTCGACGTGCGGCTGAACGTCATCGCCCGCGACATGGCCCACTGGCAGGAGATCTATCGCCGCCGCATCCTGACCCTGCCGCATATCGCCGAGATCGACGCGCTGATGCTGGTCGGCAAGATCCATGACAGCGACGGGTTGCCGTTATGAGCGTGCCGGACCTCGACGATACCGACCGGGCGATCCTGCGGGCGCTGGCCCAGGATGCGACGCTGTCGGCGGGCGAGTTGGGACGGCGGCACGGGCTGTCGCAACCCGCCGCCTGGCGGCGTATCCGCCGGATGGAGGAGGCGGGCGTGATCGCCGGCCGCCGTCTTGTAGTGGACAAAGCCGCGCTCGGCTTTGGCGTGACGGTCTATCTGGGGGTGAAGCTGGCCACCAGGGGCCGTGTCAGCCTTGAGGATTTCGAGCGGGCGGTGACCGCCATCCCCGAGGTTCAGGTGGTTCAGCATGTCCTGGGCCTGTTCGACTATCGCCTTCGGGTCGTGGCCCGCGACATCGCCGATTTCGAGCGGGTGCTGCGCCGGCGGATCATGACCCTGCCGGGTGTCGGCCAGGTCGAGGCCAATGTGCTGATGACCGAAGAGCGGCGACCGGGTCCGCTGGGGCAGGGCTGACGGCGGGGGGGCACCCGCCGCCTCCGCACCTCCCGGGGGTGTATTCGGGCCAGGGGGAAGGGGGTTCTGGACGGGGCAGGGGCATTCCGGTAGGAAACAGGCCATGGAGCGCGAACCCCCGAAAGACCGCAAAGGCGGCGCCGGCGCACCGGACCGCGAGGACCGGCGCAAGGCGGCGCTCAAGGCCAATATGGCCCGGCGCAAGGCTCAGGCGAAGGCGCGGGCGGCGGCGGGGCGGACGGGCAGCGACGGCGACAACGATAAAAGCGGGTAGGCGGGCATGGATTCGATTCTGGTCAGGGGCAACGGGGCGCTGAACGGCACGATCCCGATCGCGGGGGCGAAGAACGCCTGTCTGGCGCTTATGCCGGCGACGCTGTTGTCGGAAGAACCTCTGACGCTGACCAATGCGCCGCGTCTGTCCGACATCCGCACCATGACCCAGCTTCTGCAATCGCTGGGGGTCGAGGTCTCGGCTTTGCAGGCCGGCAAGGTCATCACCATGTCGAGCCATGACGAGATCAACCCGGTCGCCGATTACGACATCGTGCGCAAGATGCGCGCCTCGAACCTTGTGCTCGGGCCGCTGCTGGCGCGGCTCGGCCATGCCGTCGTCTCTCTGCCCGGCGGCTGCGCCATCGGCGCGCGCCCGATGGACATCCATATCGACGCGCTTGAGGCGCTCGGGGCCGAGATCGACCTGCGCGACGGCTATCTTCATGCGAAAACGCGGGGCGGGCTGAAAGGCGCTGTCTACGAGATGCGTTTCGCCTCGGTCGGAGCGACCGAGAATTTCGTCATGGCCGCGACCCTCGCCAAAGGCACCTCGGTCCTGAAGAACGCCGCGCGCGAACCCGAGATCGTCGACCTGGTGCAGTGCCTGCGCGCCATGGGAGCAGAGATCGAGGGCGAGGGCACGTCCGTAATCACCATCCAGGGCGTCGACCGGCTGCGCGGCGCGACCCATCCGGTCGTCACCGACCGGATCGAACTGGGCACCTATATGCTCGCCCCCGCGATCTGCGGCGGCGAGGTGGAACTGCTGGGCGGGCGCATCGCGCTCGTCGGTGCATTTTGCGAAAAGCTCGACGCCGCGGGCATCGCGGTAAGCGAGACCGCGCGCGGGCTGAAAGTCTCGCGCAAGAACGGCCGGGTGAAGGCCGTCGATGTCACGACCGAGCCTTTCCCCGGCTTCCCCACCGACCTTCAGGCGCAGATGATGGCGCTGCTTTGCACCGCCGAGGGCACCTCGGTGCTGGAAGAGCGGATCTTCGAGAACCGCTTCATGCACGCGCCCGAACTGGTACGGATGGGCGCGCGGATCGAGGTTCACGGCGGCACCGCCACCGTGCACGGCGTCGAGAAACTGCGTGGCGCGCCGGTGATGGCGACCGATCTGCGCGCCT
>JAATGA010000084.1 GCA_015654855.1 Rhodobacterales bacterium | reverse complement strand
CGGCCTCGCCGTCGGCGGCGGGTTCGAATTCGCACTCTCGGCCTCTCTGGTGATCTGCGTGCCCGAGGCCGAATTCGGCCTGCCCGAGTTGCAGCGCGGATTCATCCCCGAGGCGGGCGGCCTGTGGCGCGCGCACCGCCGCCTGCCGGTCAACATCGCCTCAGAGCTTTTGCTGACGGGGCGGCGGCTGACGGCGGAAGAGGGGCTGCGCCACGGCTTTGTCAACCGGATCGTCCCGCGTGAGCGGCTGATGGAAACCGCGCATGAACTTGCGGGCCAGATCGTCGCGGGCGCGCCCCTTGCGGTCGCGGCCCTGCTGGAAGTGACCCGCGAGGTCGAGGCGCTGTCCGACAAAGCCGCCTTCGCGCGGCTACAGACCGGCCTGCCGTGGCGGGACCGGTTGCGCACATCGGAAGACTACAAGGAAGGCCCGCGCGCCTTTGCAGAAAAGCGCGCGCCGCGCTGGACAGGAAAGTGACCATGGACTTCGAGATTTCGGACGAACAGCGCCTGATGCGCGACAACCTTCGTGCCTTTCTGACCAGGGAATGCCCGATCGAATATGTGCGCGACTGCGACGAAAAAGAGCGTTTCCCCATCGAACTTTATGAAAAGCTCGCCGCCGAGGGATGGCTCGGCCTGCCGATCCCGGAGGCATACGGCGGCATGGGCGGCACCTGCACCGATCTGGCCGTCTTCCTTGAAGAGTTCGCCAAACACTTCGAAGCCGGTGCCAACATCTACTACACCACCGTCGTCATCGCGACCGATGCGCTGACCCATTTCGCCAGCGAAGAGCAGAAGAAAGAGCTGTTGCCGAAGCTCGCCCGTGGCGAGATCCGCTTTGCGCTTTCGCTGTCGGAACCGAACTCGGGTTCGGATGCGGCCAGTCTGCGCACCCGAGCGGTGCTTGAAGGCGACGAATGGGTCATCAACGGGCAAAAGATGTTCTGCTCGGCCGCGCAAGAGGCCGATTATATCCTGCTGATGGCGCGCTCGGATGCCGAGGCGCCCAAGCACAAGGGCATCACGATGTTTTTGCTCGACAGCCACACGCCGGGAGTCGAGATTCGCCGGCTGAAGAAGCTCGGCCTGAAACCGATGGATCTGAACGAGATCTTCCTGACCGATGTGCGCCTGCCCAGGGACAGCATCATCGGCGAGGTCAACAAGGGCTGGACCAACGTCCTGAAAACGCTGGACTACGAACGCTGCTGCCTGTCGGCGGTAAACGTCGGCGCAGCGCAGCATGTGCTGGACTACATCCTGCAATATACCGACCAGCGCGAACAGTTCGGCCAGAAGATCAACAGCTTCCAGTTGACGCGGGCCAAACTTGCCGACATCGACATGGAGATCGAGGCGGCGCGCCTGCTGCTTTACCGTTCGGCGAACCTTGTGGACCGGGGCATCCCGAACAACAAGGAAAGCGCGACAGCGAACCTCTATTCCTCGGAAACCTATGTCCGGGCCGCGCTCAACGGAATGCGGATGATGGGCGGCTGGGGCTATCTGATGGAATATGACATGCAGCGTCATTTCCGCGACTCCAAACTGGCCGAGATCGGCGGCGGCACCTCGGAAATCCTGCGCATCATCATCTCGCGCGAGCTGACGAAATGAGCGGGAAGGCCGGTCTTCGCCCGGGCACGCGGGCGGTCCATGCCGGGCTGAACCCCGCCGAGAACCTTTGCGCGGTCACGGCCCCCATCTATCAGTCGGCGACCTTCGTGGCCGCCGACACCGAAGAGCTGATGGCCATCAACACCGGGGCACGGCGCGGCTTTGTCTATTCGCGGGTGCGCAATCCGACGGTGATGGCGGCCGAGCAGCGCGTCGCCTCGCTGGAAGAGGCGCAGTCCGCCGTGCTTTATGCCTCGGGCATGGCGGCGATTGCCGGGGCGATGGCACCCTTCCTGAAAGCCGGGGATGGGGTCGTTGCCTTGCCGGAAGTCTATGGCGGGACGGCGAAATACTTCCGGGACGTGCTGCCCGCGCAGGGCGTCACCGTCACATGGGCGCGCGATCTGACGCCCGGGGCCGTGGCCGACTGCATCGGGTCCATGACCCGAATCATCTATGTCGAGACGCCGACCAACCCGCTGGTGCGGGTGGTGGATCTGGCAGCCATGTCAGAGCTTGCCCGTGAAAAGGGTCTGATGCTGGTGGTCGACGGCACGCTCGGCAGCCCGATGAACCAGCGCCCTCTGGCGCTCGGGGCGGATCTCGTGGTGCATTCGGCGTCGAAATACCTCAACGGGCATGGCGATCTGATCATCGGCGCGGTCTGCGGCAGCCGCGATCTGACGCGGAAGCTGCGCAGTCACCAGCAGGCCTCGGGTGCGATCGTCGATCCACATGCAGCCTGGCTTCTGATGCGCGGCATGGCGACCTATGCGCTCAGGATCGCGCAGCACAATACCTCGGGCCAGAAGGTGGCCGAATTCCTTGCAGCACATCCCGCCGTCACATGCGTGCATTATCCGGGTCTGCCGGACCATCCCGACCATGCGCTCGCCTGCCGGCAGATGACCGGCTTCGGCGGCCTTCTGGCCTTCGAGATGAGGACGCCGGAGGCTGCGCAGGCGGTCGTCGACCGCACAAGGCTTTTCGGGATCGGACCCTCCATCGGGGGGGTCGAAAGCCTGATCTCGCAACCCGGCAACACCTCGCATTTCTCGGTCCCTGCGGACGAACGTCGCAAGATGGGGATCTCGGACAGCCTTGTCCGCATCTCGGTCGGGATCGAGGATGCAGAGGATCTGATTGCCGATCTGTCGCAAGCACTGGAGGTCTGCGAATGACCATGATCGTAACCGGCGGCCGGGTTGTCGCCGAGGGTGGCGTCGTCAACCGCGACGTGATGATCGAGGGCGAAAAGATCGCGGCCTTTCTGCCGGCAGGAGAGGGTCTCGCCGCCCATCCGGGCGCCGAGGTGATCGACGCGACCGACCGCATCGTCATCCCCGCCGGGGTCGACCCGCATGTCCACCTGATGGTGGGCTTCATGGGCCAGCGCTCGGTCTATGACTTTGCCTCGGGCGGTATCGCGGCGCTGCGCGGAGGCACCACCGCGATCGTGGATTTCGCCCTGCAACGGCGCGGCGGCTCGATGGTCAAGGGCCTTGCGCACCGCCGCAAGCAGGCCGATGCCAATGCCACGCTCGATTATGGGCTGCATGTCATCGTGACGGATGTGAATGCCGAAACCCTGGCCGAGTTGCCCGAGCTGCGGGCGCGGGGCGTCACCACGCTGAAGGTCTATACCGTCTATGAAGAGGACGGGCTGAAACTGGAAGACGGCCAGCTTCATGCGCTGATGGCCGAGGCGGCCAGGCACGGGCTTTCGGTCGTCCTTCATGCCGAGAATGCCGGGATCGTCGAGCGTCTGCGCGCCGAAGCGGTCGCCGCCGGGCATGAGGCGCCGCGCTGGCACGCGCTGACGCGCCCGCCCATCGTCGAGATCGAGGCCGTCTCGCGCGCCATCGCCTTCAGCCGCGACACCGGCTGCGGCGTCCATATCCTGCACCTTGTCGCGGCCGAGGCCATCGGCCTTGTCGCCGCCGCCCGCGCCGAGGGACTGCCGGTAACGGCCGAGACCTGCACCCACTACCTCGCCCTGACCGAAGAGGCGCTGGATCGTCCGAACGGGCATGAGTTCATCCTGTCGCCGCCCCTGCGGGACAAGGCGAACCAGGACCGGCTGTGGAGGGGTCTGCAAACCGGCGTGCTGTCGCAGGTCGCCTCGGACGAGGTGTCCTATTCCGCCGCGGCCAAGGCGCTTGGCCTGCCGTCGTTCGCCAATGTCGCAAATGGCATCACCGGGATCGAGGCGCGGCTGCCCGTCCTGTTTACCTTGGGTGTCGACCAGGGCCGCATCGGCCTGCAACGCTTTGTCGAGGTCTTTTCGACCTGGCCCGCCGAAATCTTCGGCTTTGAGGGCAAGGGACGGATCGCGCCGGGCTATGACGCCGACCTGGTAATCATCGACCCGGTGACCCGTCGTGTCATGTCGACCGACAGCGACTATGGCGATATCGGCTACAACCCCTATGCGGGCATGGAACTGACGGGCTTTGCCACCGGGACGATCTATCGCGGCAAGCTGGTGGTCAGGGATGGGGTCTTCCTGGGTGAGGAGGGCCAGGGCCGCTTTATCGGGCGCACCCCTCCGAAGAGACCCGCGCTATGACCTTTCGCGAAGACTTCGCGGCGCTGAGGCGGATCGGGGTCGACCCCGAGGGGGGGTGGAGCCGCCCCGCCTTTTCGCCCGCAGACATCGAGGCGCATGAATGGTTCCTTGCCCGCGGACGCGAGGCGGGACTTGCCGCGCGCTACGATGCATTCGGCAATGCCATCCTGCGGCTGGAGGGGGAGACCGGGCGGCCCGCGATCCTGATCGGTTCTCACCTCGACACGGTGACGCGCGGAGGGGCCTATGACGGGGCCATCGGCGTGCTTGCCGGGCTTGAGGTGCTGAGCCGCCTGCACGCCGGGGGGCATCGGGGCGCGCCGGTCGAGGCGATTGCCTTCCGTGACGAAGAGGGGCGTTTCGGCCCCTTTACCGGCAGCCGGGCGATGGCGGGCCTGCACGATGCCGAAGCGCTGACCAGGGCAAAGGCCGCCGACGGCACCACGCTTGCCGGGGCTGTCGCCGCCGCGGGTTTCACCCCTGACAATGCGCCCCGCGACTGGTCGCGGGTGGGCGCCTATCTGGAACTGCACATCGAACAGGGACCGGTTCTGGAACAGGCGGGGGTCGATCTGGGCATCGTCACCGCCATTGCCGGGCAGGAACGGATGTCGATCCGCTTTGTCGGGCAGGCCGATCATGCGGGCACCGCACCCATGGATCAGCGCCGCGATGCCTTTGCCGGCGCGGCGCGCTTTGCCGAAGCCTTCCGCCGGATGATCCGCGCGGAGAAAGGCGGCGATCTGCGCGGCACCATCGGCGTGGTCAAGGTCAAGCCCAACCTTGGCAATGTCATCCCCGACGAGGTGACGATGGGACTCGAGATCCGCGGCACCTCCGCCGGCCTGTTGCAGGGGGTTGCGACGCGGATCGGCGTGCTTGCCGAAGAGATCGCCGCCGCCGAAGGGTTGCAGTTGCGCCTGCGTCGCCTTTATTCGGACGCGCCCGTGCCGATGGCCGACGGGCCGCGCACCGCGCTTGAGGATGCGGCGGCAGACCTTGGGGTCGCGCCCGCGCGCCTGCCATCGGGGGCGAACCACGACGCGGGGATTGTCGGGCGTATCGTACCGGCAGCCATGCTGTTCGTTCCCTCTCGCGGCGGGCGCAGCCATTGCCCCGAGGAATATACCGACGAAAGCCAGATCGAACTTGCCATCGACGTGCTTTTTAAGGCCGTTTGCGTGCTCCGACGCGCGGACGGCGCAGGGCTGGCGGAACCCGGCGGCTTGCAGGCCAGACCAAGATGACGAACCAGGCATCCTTCGACACCTGCCACCCTTTCGAAACCGGTCCGCAGTCACCCCTCTGGCAGCCCGGCGCGCCGGCAGAAATCGCCGTGCCGCAGGGCAACCTTTGCGATACGCTTATCCGCTCGGCACAGGCTTTCCCCGAAAGTGCGGCGATGTACTATTTCGGGGCGCGCTACGACTACGCGCGGCTTCTGGCGGATGTCGAACGGCTGGCCGGCTTTTTGTCGGCCAGGGGGTTGCAGCCCGGCGACAGGGTGCTGATCGACCTGCAAAACTCGCCGCAATACGTGATCGGCTTCTATGCGATCCTTCGGGCGAATGGCATCGTGGTGCCGGTCAATCCGATGAACACCGCCGAAGAGATCGGCTATTTCATCGAGGACAGCGGCGCGCGCATGGCCATCGTGGGCGAAGAGTTGCTCGACCGTTTCGCCGGACTTGTCGGCGGGCCGCTCTCCGGCCTCGTCCGGGTGCGATACCGTGACATGGCCGGGGACGATCGCGAAGAGAGCCTGCCGCCGGTGATGACCGCACCGGCCCCGGCCCCCGTCGAGGGGGCGACCGACATGATGGAGGCAATCGCGATGAACCTGCCCGCGCCCGGCCTGGTGCGGGCCGGGGCGGATCTGGCGATCCTGCCCTACAGTTCGGGAACGACGGGACGGCCCAAAGCTTGCACGCACAGCCATTCGGCCTCGGCCTTTGTCGCCAAGGCCCAGGTAATGTGGTACCGCCTCGACCGCCGCTCGGTGATGACCAGCTTCATGCCGCTCTTCCATGTTGCGGGAATGATGGCCTCGATGGCGACGGCGATCTACTGCGGCGCGGCGCTGATCCTGATGACGCGCTGGAATGCCGAGGCGGTCCCGACCCTCTTCCGGCGACACAGGCCGAGCTGGTGGTCGGCTGCGCCGACCATGGTGGTGGACGTGCTGGCCGCGAGCGGCTTTTCAGACGACTGCTTTGAAAGCCTGAAGGTCGTGACGGGGGGCGGCGCCTCGATGCCCGCAGCTGTGGCCGCGCGGCTGCGCGACCGCTGGGGGCTGGTCTTCTGCGAGGGCTATGGTCTGACCGAGACGATCTCGGCCACGCATATCAACGCGCTCGACCATCCCAAGCCGCAATGCCTCGGCCTGCCGATCTACAATACCCATTCGCTGGTGGTCGATCCCGAGACGCTGGTCCCGCTGCCGCAGGGCGAGCTGGGAGAGATCCTGATCAGCGGCCCGCAGGTGACCTCCGGCTACTGGAATCGCCCCGAGGCCACCGCCGAGACGCTTGTCGGGATCGAGGGGCGGGTCTGGCTGCGCAGTGGCGATCTGGGCTATGCGGACGAGGATGGTTGCTATTTCATCGTCGACCGCATCAAGCGGATGATCAACGTCTCGGGCTTCAAGGTCTGGCCTGCGGAATGCGAGATGCTGCTTTATCGCCATCCGGCAGTGCATGAATGCGCGGTGATCTCGGTCCCCGATCCCCGCAAGGGAGAAATCGTGCGGGCTGTCATCGCACTGCACGCCGACAGCGTCGGCAAGGTGAGCGAGGAGGATATCATCACCTTCGCCCGCGGCCTGATGGCGGCCTACAAGGTGCCGCGTCAGGTCGAGTTCAGAACCGCGCTGCCGCGTTCCGGCACCCGCAAGATAGACTGGCGCAGCCTGCAGACGGAGGCCTGGGCCGCAGCGAGGAAGGACACCGGATCATGAGCGCAGATGCCAGAAGCCAGATCTGGTACGAGGATTTCATCCCCGGCACCGTGCTGACCAGTGCGCCGCGCCTGATCACCGTCGCCGATATCGACGACTATGCCCGGCTGACGGGCGAGGATCATCCGGTCCACATGGACGAGGCCTTCGCGCGCAGCGCGGGCTTTGACGGGCGCATCACCCATGGCCTGTTCAACCTTGCCCTGATCGAGGGGCTGAAGGCGGCCATCGGCGGTTTCGAGCGTTCCGTCGTCGCCTCGCTCGGCTGGACCGACATCCGCTTTTCCGCGCCGCTTTATCCGGGCGAGAGCGTGGTGCTGCGGCTTGAGTTGGTCGAGCGGCGGCGCACCAAAAGGCCCGGGCGCGGCCTTGCCACCGAACGCGGCATCCTGATTAAGGCCGACGGGACCGAGGTGGTGCGCGGCGATCATCTGGTGCTGTTGCTGGACCGGCCCGAGGACATCCCCGCATGATGCGCATCCTCCTGCGCCTGCTGTCGGCCATCCCGACACTGTTCGGCGTGGTTCTGGTCACCTTTCTGCTGACCCGGGTTCTGCCCGGCGATCCGGCGGTGTTCTTCGCCGCCAACCCCTCGATGGGCGCCGACGAGATCGCGGCGCTGCGCGAGGCGCTCGGCTTCGACAAATCGCTGCCCGAGCAGTTCGGGATCTATCTCATCGATCTGGCGCACGGGGACCTGGGCCGCTCGGTCACCACGGGCCTGCCGGTCGCCGAAGAGATCGTGCGCCGCCTGCCGGCCTCGGTCGAGCTGTCGGTTCTGGCCTTCGTGCTGGCGATCGGCATCGCCATTCCGCTGGGCCTTGCCGCCGCGCTGCGGCCGGGATCTCTTATCGACCATACCGCGCGGCTGATCTCGACGCTGGGGGTATCGGTCCCCACCTTCGTGACGGGGCTGCTGCTCATCTATGTCTTCTACTTCCGCCTCGGCGTCTCACCCGAACCCATCGGCCGGCTCGACCCTTTCCTGTTCGAGCCTGACCGGGTGACGGGGTTGCTGACGGTGGACGCCCTGCTTGCCGGAGATTTCGAGATTTTCCGGGCTGCCCTGGCGCAGATGCTGCTGCCCGCGACGACCATGGCGATTTTCGCGCTCGCGCCGCTGACGCGGATGACCCGTGCCTCGATGCTGGGCGCGATGGGGTCCGAATTCATCCGAACCGCACGCGCTTCCGGCCTTGGCCGGGGCAAGATCATCTTCACCTATGCGTTCCGTAATGCCCTGTTGCCGATCATCACCACGATGGGGATGACCTTCTCTTACATGCTTGGCGCCAACGTACTGGTCGAGCGGGTCTTTTCCTGGCCGGGCATCGGGGCCATGGCCATGGACAGCATCATGAATCTCGACTACGCGCCGCTTCAGGGCTTCATGCTGGTGATGGCGGGCATCTTCATCCTGGTGAACCTCGCCACCGATGTCGCGATCACGCTGGTTGATCCGAGGGCCGCGAAATGACCAATCCGCACAAGCCTGGCCATCTTGCGCAGATAAGCCAGCTGATCCTTGCCAATCCGATGAACCTGATCGGGCTGATCCTTTTCGGCTTTATCCTGATGATCGCCGTGCTGGGTTCTGCGCTGGCGCCCTATGATCCGCTGACAACCGATTCCGCCGCCATCCTGCAATCGCCATCGGCGGCGCATTGGTTCGGCACCGACCAGCTTGGCCGCGACATCCTGTCCCGCACGCTGGTCGCGGCGCGACTCGATCTGATGATCGCGATCAGCGCGGTGGGCCTTTCCAGCGTCGTCGGCTCGGTCATCGGGGCAGTGATCGGCTTCAAGGGTGGTTTCTGGGACGGATTCACCTCGCGCATCGTCGATGTACTGATGGCCTTTCCGCTGTTCGTGCTGGCGCTTGCCATGGTGGCGGCGCTTGGCAATACGGTGATCAACGTCGTCTATGCGACGGCGATCATCAACCTGCCCTTCTATATCCGCCTGGCGCGGAGCGAGGTCATGGTGCGGCGCAACATCGGCTATGTCGAGGCGGCGCGCGTCGGCGGGTCCGGCGATGCACGGGTGTTGTTCCGCTTCCTTTTACCCAACATCGCCTCGCCCATCGTGATCCAGGCCTCGGTCAACCTCGGCTGGGCGGTGCTGAATGCGGCCGGTTTGTCCTTCCTGGGACTGGGCGTCCGCCCGCCCACACCGGAATGGGGGATCATGGTTGCCGAAGGGGCGCGGTTCATCGCCTCGGGCGAGTGGTGGGTCGCAGCTTTCCCGGGCTTTGCCCTGATGCTGACGGTGTTCAGCTTCAACATGCTGGGCGACAGCCTGCGAGACATGCTTGACCCGAGGATGCGGACGTGAGCGGGTCCCTTCTTTCCCTCAACGGCCTGACGGTCGATTTCGCCACCCGCAGCGGCACCGTCCATGTGCTTGACGATGTTTCCTTCGATATCGGCAAGGGCGAGATCGTCGGCATCATCGGCGAATCCGGTTCGGGGAAATCGGTCACCGCCTATTCCATCATGGGCATTCTCGACCACGCCGCCCGCGTGACCGGCGGAGAAATCGTTTTCGACGGCGAGAATGTGCTGAGATTCGATCGCACCCGGCGGGACGCCTGGCGCGGACACGAAGCCTCCATTGTCTTCCAGAATCCGCGTACCTCGCTCAACCCGATCCGGCGGGTCGGCGACCAGTTGGCCGATGTGATCGCGCGTCACCTGCCGGTCAAGGCCGGCGAGATCCGCGCCCGCACGATAGAGGCGCTCCGGCAAGTCCGCATCCCCGACCCGGAGCGGCGTCTGCGCGCCTTTCCCTATGAGCTTTCGGGTGGCCTTTGCCAGCGGATCGGGATCGCCATCGCCCTGGCCTGTTCGCCCCGTTTGCTGATCGCTGACGAGCCGACGACCGGCCTCGATGTGACGACCCAGGCGGTGATCATGGACCTGATCCGGGCGCTGGCGCGCGAGAATGGCACCTCGGTCGCATTGATCACCCATGATCTGGCGCTGGCCTCGGAATATTGCGACCGGCTGGTGATCATGCACGCCGGCCATGTGGTCGAGACCGCGCCCACGGCCGAGATCATGGCCCGGCCCCGCCATCCCTATACCGAGCGTCTGCTGCGTTCGGTTCCGGCGCTGGCCGACAGCATCGCGGACCTCAAGGCGATCGAGGGCAGCCTGCCCAACCTGAGGCGCACCGATCTGCCACCCTGCCGCTTTGCCGAGCGCTGCGAGCGTCGCATCGCGGCCTGTGATGCCGGCCGCCTCAGTCCCGAAACCGTCGGGGCCG
>JAATGA010000185.1 GCA_015654855.1 Rhodobacterales bacterium | reverse complement strand
TATCCAGCCCGCGCCGGAAAACGTCGGGCATGAAAGTCCCGGCCTGGGGTCGCTGTTGCAAAGATAACCCAGGTCCGATCCGGCCCGCCGGGGCGCGATATGCCTGCGCTCGTTCCGCCCCGTCAAGGGAAAACTTTATATTTCTTCAAGTTTCCGATAGGGTGTGGCGCATGATCAGCATTGCCCAGATCCGCGCGGCGCGGGGTCTGCTGAAATGGACCCAGGCGACCCTGGCCCATCGGGCCGCCGTTTCGACCGTGACGCTGAACATGATCGAGAACGAGACCGTCCGGCCGCGGGAGAGCACCTTGTCGGCCATCCGCCATGCGCTGGAAGCCGTCGGCGTGGAGTTTCTCGACGAGGACGGCGTCGGCGTGGGCGTCAGGTTCGGCAGAAAAGCCGCGTCGTGATCGGCCGTGGCAGCATGCGATTTCGGGTCGGCGGCGAATTTACAGCCCCATGTTCGCCGGCTAGGCTCGCGTCGGGCTGGCGGTCTTTCCAAGCAATCCCTGGTGCCGAGTCAGGGATCTTCGGGGCAACCCCGGGGTTGGTCGTGTTTCCAAGGCAGTGCGTTGCATGGTGCCAAGTAGGCTGCCGCCTACGGTTCACAATGCCAGACGGGTCGGGTTGGAAGGATCGTCACGCCCGCCAACCGATCGGATCGGACGCGGATGGATACGAGAGCCTGGGCGGCCAATAACCTTGCCGCACGGCTGCTGGCCGCACCGTGGACAGCGCAGGCGATCGCGGCCGGGATCGACTCCGTGCTCGGGTCTGTCCTCCACCGCCGGGCGCGCGCGGCCCTGGCCGTGCATCTGGCCGCATTGGGCGAAGGCGGCTATCCGCCTGCCCCCGGCGCGCTGACGGCGCATCTGATCGGATCGGAGCATCTTCGGCCCTTGCGGGGCCACATGGTCGCAGCCGTGCTCGACCCGCCGCTTTTCGCGCCGATCGCACCCTTCGCCGATCTCCGCATCCCGGCTTTGGCGACGCTCGGCGCGCTTGCCGACTGGCTGGGCCTGTCGCCCGGGCAGCTCGATTGGCTGGCCGATGAGCGTCGGGGGCACGGCCGCGCGGCCGGACCCGCGCTTCAGCATTATCGCTACGCCTTCGTCGGCAAACGGGATGGCAGGCTGCGGCTGGTGGAGGCGCCCAAGCCACGGCTGAAGGCGATCCAGCGGCGCATTCTGCGTGAGATCCTGTCCGCCGTCCCGGTGCATGCCTGCGCCAACGGCTTTGTCGCCGGCCGCTCCTGCCTGACCGGCGCGCAGGTGCATGCCGGCGAGGCCGTGGTCGCGACGTTCGATCTGGCGCAGTTTTTTCCCTCGCTCGGCCTCGGGCGCATTCATGGGATTTTCCGCAGCCTGGGATATCCCTGGGCCGTGGCTCGGCGGCTGGCGGGGTTGTGCACCACGGTCACGCCGGCGAGCGTGTTTCAACGCCTGCCCGAGTTCCAGCGCCCGGACCCGGGCGTGCGGGCGCTTCACGGCGCGCCGCATCTGCCGCAGGGGGCGCCGACCTCTCCGGCGCTGGCCAATCTGCTGGCCTGGACGTTGGATCGGCGGCTGCACGGGCTGGCCCGCGCCGCCGGCGCGAATTACACGCGCTATGCCGATGACCTCGCCTTTTCGGGCGATGCGGATTTCGCGAATTGCCTCGGGCGGTTTCGCAAGGCGGTGGAGGCAATTCTCGATGAGGAGGGCTTTTCCCTCAACACCGCCAAGACGCGGATCATGCCGCGCGGCGCGCGCCAGCGCGTGACCGGCATCGTGGTCAACGAACATTGCAATATCGGGCGCGACGAATTCGATACGCTGAAGGCGATATTGCACAATTGCGCCCGCACCGGGCCGCTGGCCAGAACCGCGCGGAGGCGCCGGATTTCCGCGGCCATCTCGACGGCCAGGTCGCCTGGGTGGAGCAGGTCAATCCGCGGCGCGGGGCGAAGCTGCGGCGGCTGTTTGCGCGAATCGACTGGAGTTCCACCGCCCCGCCATGACGTTCCCGGTTCGTCGGGGTGATCATCAGTCGAGGTGATCATCAGTCGGGGCGATCGTCAGTCGGGGCTGTCGTCAGCCGAGGTGGAGGTCTTTCTGGTGGCTCACATTGTCGCCATCCCCGGCCTTCAGTTTGTGGAAGATGACCGTGGACAGGACGGTGAATGCGCCCAGGGCGAGAAACGCCTCGTGCAGGCCGTGAATCATATCGCCGGGATTCGCGCGCGAACTGTCGGGGATGAAGAACGCGGTGGCGAGCCCGGCGGCCGCGACGCCGAAGCTGATCGACATCTGCTGCACCGTGCTGGCGATGGAGCTCGCGCTGCTGGTGCTGGCGTCGTCGATATCGGCGTACACCAGCGTATTCATGCTGGTGTATTGCAAGGACGTGAAGGCGCCATAGCAGAACGCCTGCAGCACGATG
>JAATGA010000145.1 GCA_015654855.1 Rhodobacterales bacterium | reverse complement strand
ATGATCGTGTTGCCTCGTTACGCCTTGCCCGGCGGTGCGTTCAGCTTGACGGCCTGCATGCGCGGCCCCTTGCGTGTACGCGCATTGGTCTTGGTGCGCTGGCCACGGACCGGAAGCCCGCGCCGGTGACGGATGCCCCGGTACGAACCCAGGTCCATCAGACGCTTGATGTTCATCGAGACTTCGCGGCGCAGGTCGCCCTCGACCGTGTAGTTCGCGTCGATGTATTCGCGGATGGCGAGGACTTCGGCGTCGGTCAGTTCGTTGACCCGGCGCGCGCGGTCGATGTTCAGCGCTTCGCAGATCTGCTCGGCGACGAAGGGGCCGATGCCCGTGATATAGGTCAGCGAGATCGGGACGCGTTTCCCGGTCGGAATGTTTACGCCAGCAATACGAGCCACGCGTGGATCCTTTTCGTTGCGATTCCGTAGCGCCGGAACCTTTTTTCACAACCCCGGCAAAGGCCGGATGGCCTGCCGAACCGAATCTTTCCTAGTGACGGAAAGACCCCGCAAACAGGGGCGATTCCCCTGCGGGACGCCGTGCTTTACGGGGGAATACCGCGCCCGTCAAGGGCGCGGGCAGCGATTTTACGCCTTGTCAAGAACTTTCGCGATAGCCGCGCCGACAGCGCCCATCTCGGCCAGCGCATCGACGGTCGAGAGCTGGCCCTTGGCGTAATAATAGCCGATCAGGGGCGAGGTCTTCTTGTAATATTCCATCAGGCGCTGCTTCAGCGAATCCTCGTTGTCGTCGGCGCGCCGCTTCATATCGGTCGAGCCGCAGACATCGCAGATGCCCGGAACCTTCGTCGGTTTCGTTACGTCGTGGTAGACCGCGCCGCAATTGCCGCAGGTGTAGCGTCCGGTGATCCGTGCGACCAGGGCCGCGTCGTCCACCTGCATCTCGATCACCGCGTCCAGCGCCTGGCCCTTGCTGGCCAGCAGGTCGCCAAGCGCATCGGCCTGTTTGAGCGTCCGGGGAAAGCCGTCGAAGATAAAGCCGCCCGCCGCGGGCTTTTCCAGCTTTTCGGCGATCAGGCCGATGACGATTTCGTCGGTGACCAGCTCACCCCGATCCATCACGGCGGCAACACGCTTGCCCATCCCGGTTCCCGAGGTGCGGGCCTCGCGCAGCATGTCCCCCGTCGACAACTGGACCATGCCGCGCTCGGCCTCAAGCCGTTTCGCCTGGGTTCCCTTCCCCGCGCCGGGCGGGCCCAGGAGAATGATGTTCGCCACTTTCGCCTCCTCAGCGCCGGGCCGGAGCCTTGGCTCCGTTGCGTTTCTTGCCGCGCAATTGCGACTTTTCGATCAGCCCCTCGTACTGGTGCGCCAGCAGATGCGACTGGATCTGGTTGATCGTGTCCATCGTCACCGAAACCACGATCAGAACCGAGGTGCCGCCGAAATAGAAGGGGATCGCCAGCTCGTTGCGGATGATCTCGGGCAGCAAGCAGACGAAGGCCAGATAGGCCGCGCCGAGCACAAGAACCCGGTTGACGACATAGCCCAGATACTCCTCGGTCTTCTTGCCCGGGCGGATACCGGGGATGAAGCCCGACTGGTTCTTCAGGTTCTCGGCCACATCCTCGGTCTTGAAGGCGACGTTGTGGGTGTAGAAATAGGCGAAGAACACGATCAGCGCCGTCGACAGCAGCAGGAACAGCGGTTGGCCGGGGCCGAAATAGGCCAGCAGCACCGACATCACCGGCCCGCTGTTGTTGTGCGAAAAGGCCGCGATCGTCGTCGGCAGCAGCATCAGCGACGAGGCGAAGATCGCCGGGATCACGCCCGCCGGGTTGACCTTGATCGGCAGGTGCGACGAGCCGCCGTCGTAGATCTTCATCCCCACCTGGCGGCGGGGATACTGGATATGGATCTTGCGCAGCGCACGCTCCATGAAGACGACGAAAGCGATCACGGCCACGACCATGACGATCACGCCGACGATCACGCCGGGATGGATGTTGCCCGCGCGCCCCTGGCTCAGGAACTGCGCCATCGCCGCCGGGATTTCCGCAACGATGCCCGTGAAGATGATCAGCGAGATGCCGTTACCGATGCCGCGCGCGGTGATCTGCTCGCCCAACCACATCAGAAACATCGTGCCGCCGACCAGAGTGATCACGCAGGCGGCGACGAAGAACATCCCCGGCTCATGCGCCAGACCGCCGTTCTGGATCGACAGCGCGATGCCATAGGCCTGGAAGACCGCCAGCGCCACCGTGCCGTAACGGGTGTATTGGTTGATCTTCTTGCGGCCCGCCTCGCCCTCTTTCTTCAGGCTTTCCAGCGCCGGAACCATGGCGGTCAGAAGCTGAACGATGATCGAGGCCGAGATATAGGGCATGATGCCAAGCGCGAAGATGCCCATCCGGCTGATCGCGCCGCCGGTGAACATGTTCAGAATGCCGCCCAAGCCCGCGCCCGCGCTGGTCATGAACTCGCGCAGCGCCGCCGCGTCGATCCCCGGCACCGGGATATAGGTGCCCAGCCGATAGACGACCAGAAGGCCGATCGTGAAGAAGATGCGTTGGCGCAGGTCCGTCGCCTTGGCCAACGCACCCCAGCTGAGGTTCGCCGCCATTTGCTCTGCAGCAGATGCCATGTAGGGCTCTCTCACAGGTCAGATGTGAATGCGCCGCCAGACCGTT
>JAATGA010000277.1 GCA_015654855.1 Rhodobacterales bacterium | reverse complement strand
CTCGTCGGCGGCATGACCCGCATGCCGAAGGTCCAGGAAGTCGTCAAAAACTTCTTCGGCAAGGAGCCCCATAAGGGCGTCAACCCGGACGAAGTCGTGGCCATCGGCGCCGCCGTTCAGGCGGGCGTGCTGCAGGGCGACGTCAAGGATGTTCTGCTGCTCGACGTGACCCCGCTGTCGCTCGGCATCGAAACCCTGGGCGGCGTCTTCACCCGGCTGATCGACCGCAACACCACGATCCCGACCAAGAAGTCGCAGATCTTCTCCACCGCCGAGGACAACCAGTCGGCCGTGACGATCCGCGTCTTCCAGGGCGAGCGCGAAATGGCGGCCGACAACAAGCTGCTGGGTCAGTTCAACCTTGAAAACATCCCGCCGGCACCGCGCGGCCTGCCGCAGATCGAGGTCACCTTCGACATCGACGCGAACGGCATCGTTTCGGTGAAGGCGAAAGACAAGGGCACGAACAAGGAACAGCAGATCACGATCCAGGCGTCCGGCGGTCTGTCCGACGACGAGATCGAGAAAATGGTCCGCGACGCCGAAGCGAATGCCGAGGGCGACAAGGCCCGCCGCGAACTGGTCGAGGCGAAGAACCAGGGCGAAAGCCTGCTCGACTCGACCCGCAAGTCGCTGAAGGAACACGGCGACAAGGTGGACCCGTCCACGGTCGAGGCGATCGAGCTGGCGATGAGCCCGCTCGAAGATGCGCTGAAGGGTGAAGAACTCGGCAAGATCCGCTCGGGGATGCAGAACCTGACCGAAGCCGCGATGAAGCTGGGCGAGGCCATCTACAAGGCGCAGGCCACCGACGGCGGCGACGCCGACGCGCCCCGCGATGTGGATGACGAGATCGTCGATGCCGATTTCGAGGATCTGGGCGAAGACAAGCGGAAATAAGACCGCGTGAAGCCTAAGGGGGCGGTCCGGCGACGGGCCGCCCCTTGCGGCATTTGAGGGAATGAATCGTGGCTAAACGCGACTATTACGAAACCCTCGGCGTGTCCCGCGGTGCCTCGGCCGAGGAGATCAAGAAGGGCTATCGCACCAAGGCGAAAGAGCTTCACCCCGACCGCAATGCCGACAATCCCGATGCCGAGGCCCAGTTCAAGGAAGTGAACGAGGCCTATGACGTGCTGAAGGACGCCGAGAAAAAGGCGGCCTACGACAAGTTCGGTCATGCGGCCTTCGAGGGCGGCATGGGCGGCGGCGGGCAGCGCGGCGGCGGCTTCCAGGGCAACGGCGATTTCGCATCCGCCTTCTCGGACGTGTTCGAGGATCTGTTCGGCGACTTCATGGGCGGGCGCGGCGGGGCTGCCGGCGGCGCGCGGGCGCGGGCGCAGCGGGGGTCCGATCTGCGTTACAACCTGCGCGTCACGCTGGAGGAAACCTTCTCCGGCATTCAGAAGACGATCAACGTCCCGACCTCGGTCACCTGCGATGTCTGCCACGGCACCGGGGCCGAGGGCGGTGCGGAACCCGTCACCTGCCCCACCTGTTCGGGCATGGGCAAGGTCCGGGCGCAGCAGGGCTTTTTCACGGTCGAGCGCACCTGCCCGACCTGCAACGGCGCGGGCCAGATCGTCAAGAACCCCTGCAAGAACTGCCACGGCGCGGGCCGGGTCGAGAAGGACCGCTCGTTGTCGGTCAACATCCCCGCCGGGGTCGAGACGGGCACCCGTATCCGCCTGGCCGGCGAGGGCGAGGCCGGGATGCGCGGCGGTCCCTCGGGCGATCTTTACATCTTCATCGAGGTCAAAGAGCATCCGATCTTTCAGCGCGACGGCGTCAGCCTGTTCTGCCGGGTCCCGATCTCGATCGCGACCGCGGCCCTTGGCGGCGAGGTCGAGGTGCCGACGATCGACGGCGGCCGCTCGCGCGTGAAGGTCCCGGCGGGCAGTCAGACCGGCAAGCAGATGCGCCTGCGCAACAAGGGGATGCCCGCGTTGCGCGGCGGCGGCACCGGCGACATGCTGATCGAACTGGCGGTGGAAACGCCCGTCAACCTGACCTCGCGCCAGAAAGAGATCCTGCGCGAGTTCGAGGGCCTGTCGGGCGACAACAACCCGGAAGGCAAAAGCTTCTTCTCGAAGGTGAAGGGCTTCTGGGACGGCCGCAAAGGCTGACCCTTCCGGCGCAATCGCAACCTCCCCGTCGGCTCCCCCCGCCGGGGCAGGATGATGCTTCGGCCATCTTTCCCGGCACATTTGCATCAGGACGAAGGAGGCAGCATATCTTCGCCCCCTCATCCTGGCCGAAATATCCTCGGGGGCGAACTGGCCCGGCACGGGCCGGGAGGGGGGGCGGAAAGCCCCCTTGCGACGGTCGCCGCCTTGGATACGCATCACCGCTGCCCCGGCCCGCCCCGACGCAAAGCCCGCCCCTTGAAGATCGCATCGCTGCCGAACCGCGCCCGGATCGCATCCGTGGCGCGCTCTGCCGCCGCGCGTTTCACGGCATCGGGGTCGAGCAGATCGCCCGACAGATCGGCGCCCTCATCCGGCACGATGTCGGAAAGCCCGCAGCCGATCAGCCGGAACGGCCCCTTCACTCCCGCCTGATCGAACAGCCCCCGCGCCACGCGGTAGATGCGGTCGCCGATCTGCGTCGGCTCGCCCAGGGCCTGCCGCCGGGTTACCAGCCGGAAATCCCCCTGCCGCAGCTTCAGCGTCACGGTGCGCCCGGCCAGCCCTTTCGCCTTGGCCCGGTCCGACACCTGTTCGGCCAGCCGCCACAGATGCCCGTCGAGCACCTGCGGATCACCGGTATCCTCGTCGAATGTCGTCTCTTTCGAGATCGACTTCGGCCGTTCGTCCCGCATCACGCGACGGCTGTCTTCGCCCCGCGCCAGATGCCAGAGCCGCTCGCCCATCTGGCCGAAGCGCGCCACCAGATCGGCCTTGTCCCACCGCAACAGGTCGGCGACCTTGCGGATCCCCGCAGCCTCCAGCGCCGTGCGGCTGGCGGCGCCGACGCCCCAGATGATGCCCACCGGCTTTTGCGCGAGGAACGCCTGCGTCTCGGCGCGGCCGACGACCGAAAACCCGCGCGGCTTGTCGAGGTCCGAGGCGATCTTTGCCAGAAACTTGTTATGCGACAGCCCGATCGAGGCGGTAACGCCCAGTTCCGCCTCGATCCGCGCGGTCAGCCGCGCCATCATCACCGCAGGCGGCGCGCCATGCAGCCGCGCTGTGCCCGACAGGTCGAGAAAGGCCTCGTCCAGGCTCAGAGGTTCGATGCCGGGCGTCAGATCCTCCATCATCGCGCGGATGGCGCGGCTGACCTCGACGTAACGCGACATGCGCGGCGGGATGACCACGGCTTCGGGGCAGAGCTTGCGCGCCTGGAACATCGGCATGGCCGAGCGCACCCCGGACATCCGCGCGATATAGCAGCAGGTGGAGACCACCCCCCGGGTGCCGCCGCCGACGATCAGCGGCCGGTCGCGCAGATCGGGATTGTCGCGCTTTTCGACCGAGGCATAGAAGGCGTCGCAGTCCATATGCGCGATCGACAGGCCGAACAACTCGTCATGCGCCACCACCCTGCGCGAGCGGCAGGAGGGGCAGCGGGGTCCGCTGTCGAATGTCGTCAGGCAATCGCGGCAAAGGGCGGGCATGATGGGCCTATCATGCACCCGGGCGCGGCTCGCGTCACGCCCCCGGGATCGCCTCCGTTAGGCCGCGTCCAATCCGCCGCGACCGGGGCCGGGCGGCGGCGTTACGCCTCGACCTTCAGGACGATCTTGCCGATGTGGTTGGACCCTTCCATCCGCCAGTGCGCCTTCACAGCGTCCTCCAGCGGATATTCGCTGTCGATCACGGCGGCGACCTTGCCGGCGGCGATCATCGGCCAGACGTTCTCCTCGACCTCGGCGGCGATGCGCGCCTTGGCGAGGTCGGATTGCGGGCGCAGGGTCGATCCGGTGACGGTCAGCCGGCGCATCATCAGATCGGCGAAGTTCACCTCGACCTTCGTGCCTTGCAGAAAGGCGATCTGCACCAGCCGCCCCTCGGTCGCGAGCGCCTTGAGGTTGCGCGGGATATAGGGCCCGCCCACCATGTCGAGGATCAGGTTCGCGCCGCCCTGACCCATCATCATGTCGACGAAATCGCCCTCGTTATAGTTCAGCGCCTGCTCCGCGCCGAGGAAGATGCAGGCCCGGCATTTGTCGTCGTTGCCGGCGGTGGCGAAAACCCGCGCCCCCATCGCCTTCGCGATCTGGATCGCGGTGGTGCCGATGCCGGACGATCCGCCATGGACCAGAAACCGCTCGCCCGCCTTCAGCTTTCCGCGCATCGCGACGTTCGACCAGACGGTGAAGCACGTTTCCGGCAGGCAGGCGGCTTCTTTCAGGCCTAGGCCTTCCGGGATCGGCAGGGCATGGGATTCGTGGGTCACCGCGTATTCGGCATAGCCGCCGCCGGGCAACAGGGCGCAAACCTTGTCGCCGATCTCCCACCGGGTAACGCCCGGGCCGACCTCGACCACCGTGCCCGAACATTCGAGGCCGGGCAGCGGCGAGGCGTTCGCGGGGGGCTTGTAGGACCCCTGGCGTTGCAGCACGTCGGGCCGGTTCACCCCGGCATAAGCCACGCGGATCACGATCTGGCCGTGGCCCGGCACCGGAACCGGCAATGTGACGGGTTCCAGCACATCCGGCCCGCCAGGCTCGGAGATGCGGACGGCGCGCATGGTATGGGACAGTTCCATCGTGACCTCAGCGGCTGGTGCGTCCCGGAAGATCGTCGGCCGGGACGGGGGCCTTCACATGGGACATGAGTTTGAGGGGCACCGCAAGCAGCCGTTTGGCCAGAGGATTGTCGCGGATCGCGGCCTTCGCCTTTTCGATCCGCATCACATCGTCCAGCCGCCGGTTCAGGAAATCGCGGGTGGCCAGGGCATCCTCGCTGTCGTCGCCAAGCCAGAACAGCACGGTCGCGGCATAGACCGCCGAAAGCGTCGCGCGTCTGGAATACCAGTTCACATCGTCCGACGCATCGCCGAGCGCCGTCCAGATCGCATCCGCCGTGCCCCAGATTGCCGCCGCCCCGTCGCCGGCATGGGCGGGCAACGCCATCAGCGCCGTTCCGCGTCGCACCGCCTCGCGGTCGGCGAGCGACAGGCGGGCCATCACCGTGGCGGCGATCCGGTCGCGGATGCCGCCTTCGGGCGGGTTCTGCGCTAGGATCCCGGCCATCGTCCGATCGCCCCGGCGATGATAGGCCAGCGCGAGGTCGATTCCCCCGCGCGGGAACAGCGCATGCGCCAACGCCCCGGCCACACCCGATTCGGTGATGGCCGCGCGGAAGGTCGTCTCGGACCAGCCGTCAAAGGCCACATGCGGCAAGGCGGCATCCAACACCCGCTCCGCTGCTGTTTCCGCAACGTTTTCACCAGCCATCGCGCGTTCCTTTTCACAACGGTGGACAGGGGGGGCGGTTTTTGCTATGCGCCCCCGGCCTGCACAATTCAGTGCAACTCTAGCTTAGGAAGGTGGTGACAACCACATGCAGGTCAGCGTTCGTGACAACAACGTCGAACAGGCCCTCCGGGCTCTGAAGAAAAAGCTCCAGCGCGAAGGCGTGTTCCGCGAAATGAAGCTCAAGCAACATTTCGAGAAGCCGTCCGTCAAGAAAGCGCGCGAGCAAGCCGAAGCGGTCCGCCGTGCGCGCAAACTCGCGCGGAAAAAGGCTCAACGCGAAGGCGCTCTTTAAGGCGTTGCTTCCGACACTGGGGCGAAAGCCCGTCCGATCAACCCCCGTCCCCCACGGCCGGGGGTTTTTCATTTGCCCGGCGGGCGCGTGGCCCCTTGCCGTGCTTTCGCACCGGCCTTGCGCGTCCCGGTTCCCCCCGCCCGGCTTTTCGCCTATGGAAGGCGCGGGTCACGGAGGGTTCCATGAGCTTCAATACTTTTGGTCAGATGTTCCGGGTCTCCACCTGGGGCGAAAGCCACGGGCCGGCGCTTGGCGCCACAGTGGACGGCTGCCCGCCGGGGCTGGCGCTGACAGAAGGTGACATCCAGCCCTGGCTCGACCGGCGCAAGCCCGGGCAGAGCCGCTTTACCACCCAACGGCAAGAGGCGGACGAGGTGCGCATCCTGTCCGGCGTGTTCGAGGGGAAAACGACCGGCACTCCGATCCAGTTGATGATCGAAAACACCGATCAGCGGTCGAAGGACTATGGCGAGATCGCCACGAGCTTTCGCCCGGGCCATGCCGATATCGCCTATTGGCAGAAATACCGCATCCGCGACTATCGCGGCGGCCGGCGCTCCTCGGCGGGCGCGACTGCGGCGCGGGTCGCGGCGGGGGCGG
>JAATGA010000436.1 GCA_015654855.1 Rhodobacterales bacterium | reverse complement strand
CTGGCTCGCCGCTTCGGCCCATTCCGCCGCCGGGGAACCGGCCCGCGCCGCGCTGGAAACCCGGCTGCGCGGGGCCGACACCTTCGTTCATGCGCAGGACCTGCCGGAAACCGACCTGCTGCTGGCCGAGGATTATGCCGCGCACGAGGCCGGCTTCGCTGCCGCCATGGCGCGGCTCGGGGCGCCGGTTCCGGCGATGTATCACCTTGACGCCACGCGCCCCGAGGCGCCGAAGGCCCGGCCTCTGGCCGAGGAAATCGCCCGCGTCACCCGCGCGCGCGCCGCCAGTCCGCGCTGGATCGCGGGCATGATGCGCCACGGGTTCCGGGGCGCGGCCGAGATCGCCGCGACGCTCGACCACCTCGCCGCCTTCGCCCATCTGGCCGGTGTGGTGCCGCCGCATCTGTTCGACCTTTACCATCGGGCCACCCTGGGCGATGCGACCGTGCGTGCCTTCATGGAAACCGCGAACCCGCAGGCCCTTGCCGCGATGGAGGCGCGCTTTGTTGCGCTGGCCGATGCGGGCTTGTGGCGATCCCGTTCCAACTCGCGCGCGATGGGGGTGGCATGAGCGGCCTAGTCAAAGGCTGGTGCCCCGGCGCGCTGCGCCCGATGGAGACGGCCGACGGCCTTGTCCTGCGCATCCGCCCCCATGGCTCGCGTCTTGATGTGGAACAGGCTTGCGCCATCGCCGATCTGGCCGAGGCGCATGGCTCGGGTCTGATCGACCTCGGCACCCGCGCGCATGTGCAGTTGCGCGGCGTGCGGGCCGAAAGCCTGCCCGCGCTGCACGCCGCGCTGGCCGGGCTGGGCCTGCTCGACCCCGACCCCCGGGCCGAGGCGCGGCGCAATATCCTGACGACTCCGGTCTGGCGGGACGATGAGACCCCGCGCCTTGTCGCAGCACTTGAGGCGGCGCTGGACGCGGCCCCGTCGCTGCCGCCGAAATTCGGCTTCGCGGTGGATACCGGCGAAAGGGCTGTGCTGGGCGGGGCATCCGCGGACATCCGTATCGAGCGCAGTTCGCAGGGCCTGATCCTGCGCGCCGACGGCATGGCCCTGGGCGAGCCGGTGACGGCAGAGACCGCCGCCCCCCGCGCGGTCGGCCTGGCGCACTGGTTCGCGGCGCATCGTGGCGGCATCACCCGGATGGCCCGGCTGATCGCGACCGGTCTTGCCCCGCTCCGGCCCGCCACCGTTCCGCCCTTGACCGGCGCGCCGCTGGTGCCGGGGACCACGCCCTTCGGCCTCTGCCTCGCGCTGCCGTTCGGTCAGATGGAGGCGAAAACGCTGCGGGCCATCGCGGTCGCCCCCTTGCGGCTGACCCCCTGGCGGTCGGTGCTGGTCGAGGGCGTGGCGGAACTGCCGGTGCCGGATGGCCTGATCGCCGACGCGGGCGACCCGCTTCTGCGCGTGGCTGCCTGCACCGGCGCGCCGGGCTGCGCCTCGGCCAGCGTGGCGACGCGCGATCTTGCGCGTCGGCTTGCACCAATGGTGCCGCGGGGCTGCACGCTGCATGTCTCCGGTTGCGCCAAGGGCTGCGCGCATCCCGGCGCGGCGGATGTCACCCTGACGGGGCGCGAGGGGCGGTTCGACCTGATCCTGAACGGTCCGGCCGGGGGTGAGCCGCTTGCCCGCGACCTGACCCCCGACGAATTGACCGGACATTTGCGAGGCCACCTTGCCCCATATCTATGAAACCGACGGCGCCGCGATCTATCGCGCCAGCTTCGCCACCATCCGGGCCGAGGCCGACCTCACCCGCTTCACCCCCGAGGAGGAGATCGTCGCCGTCCGCATGATCCACGCCAGCGGCATGGTGGAGCTTGCCCGGCATATCCGCTTTTCTCCAACCTTCGCCCGGAAGGCCCGCGCCGCGATCGAAGGCGGCGCGCCGATCCTGTGCGATGCGCGCATGGTCAGCGAGGGCATCACCCGCGCCCGGCTTCCGGCCGGAAACGAGGTGATCTGCACGCTGCAAGACCCCGGCATCGCCGACTTCGCCGCGCGCATCGGCAACACGCGGTCGGCGGCGGCGGTGGAATTGTGGCGGTCCCGGCTGGCGGGTGCCGTGGTCGCCATCGGCAATGCGCCGACCGCGCTGTTCCACCTGCTGAACCTGATGGAGGACCCTGCCTTCCCGCGCCCGGCCGCGATCATCGGCTGCCCCGTGGGTTTCGTCGGCGCGGCGGAATCGAAGGTGGCGCTCGTCGCCGGCAATCCGGCGCCGTGGTGCATCGTCGAGGGGCGGCCGGGCGGTTCGGCAATCGCGGTGGCGGCCGTCAATGCCCTGGCCAGCCGGAAGGAATGACCATGGGCAAGGTCATCTGCATCGGCCTCGGCCCCGGCGATCCCGAACTGATGAGCGTCAAGGCGCATCGGCTGCTGACCGGGGCGGGGATCGTCGCCTATTTCCGCAAGGCCGGAAAGCCCGGGCAGGCGCGGCGGATGGTCGAGGGGCTGATCCCCGGCGACGCCGAGGAATGGCCGTTGGAATATCCGGTGACGACCGAGATCGCGCTGGACGATCCCGCCTATAACGCGGCCCTCGGCCCCTTCTACGACCATTGGGCGGCGCGGCTGGCCGGGGCGGGCGGCGATGTGGTGGTGCTGTGCGAGGGCGATCCGTTCTTCTACGGCAGTTTCATGCACCTGCATTCCCGTCTGCCGCGCGAACGGGTGGAGGTCGTGCCCGGCATCCCCGGCATGGCGGGCTGCTGGACGGCGACGGGCCTGCCGATCACCTGGGGCGACGATGTGCTGACCGTGCTGCCCGCCACCCTGCCGCAGGCGGAACTCGCCCGCCGCATCGCCGACACCGACGCGCTGGTGGTGATGAAGATCGGCCGCAACCTGGCCAAGCTACGCCGCGCGGTCGCCGCCGCCGGCCGCGACGAATCCGCCTGGCTGGTCGAATATGCGGCGATGGCCGACCAGAAGGTGACCCGGCTGTGCGAGGCCGAGGCGGTCACCCCCTATTTCTCCATCCTGCTGATCCACGGCCAGGGCCGTCGGCCATGAATGACGGCTGGATCGCGGTTGCCGGCATGGGCCCCGGCGACGAGGCGCTGAT
>JAATGA010000410.1 GCA_015654855.1 Rhodobacterales bacterium | reverse complement strand
GCCGAGCGGACGGTGGCCTGCGCCTCGATCTCGAAATCCCATGCGGCGCCGGGGTTCCGATCCGGCTGGTGCGTCGGGCCGGCGGAATTCTGCGCCCGTCTGCTGCCGCTGGCCGAGACGATGCTGTTCGGCGGCCCGCCCTTTATCGCCGATATGACGGCCGAGGCGGTGTCGAAACCCTCTCCCATCGCTGCCGGCATGGCGGAGCGTTTCGCCCGTAGGGCGGCACTGATCCGCGACCGGCTGCACGGGGTCAACGGCCTGGGCGTCCATATGCCCGAGGCGGGGATGTTCGGGCTGATCGACGTGGGCGCGACCGGCGTTTCGGGCGAGGCCTTCGCGCTGTCGCTGCTGGATGAGCGCCACGTCGCCGTCATGCCGGGCGAAAGCTTCGGCGCGGGCCTTGCGGGCCGGCTGCGGGTCAGCCTGACGCAAGCCGACGATCGCATCGCCGAGGCCTGCGACCGCATCGCGCTCCACGCCGCGAGCCTGCTGGAGAAGGCGGCATGAGGACCGTCGGCGAACGCCTGGTCGAGGGGCTGGAGGCGCGCGGCGTCGAGGTGGTCTTCGGCATCCCCGGTGTCCATACGGTCGAGCTGTATCGTGGCCTCGCCGGATCGCGCATCCGCCATGTGACGGCGCGGCACGAACAGGGCGCGGGCTTCATGGCCGACGGCTATGCGCGGGTGTCGGGCAAGCCGGGGGTGGCCTTTGTCATCACCGGGCCGGGGCTGACCAACACGCTGACCGCCATGGCGCAGGCGCGGTCGGATTCGGTGCCGATGCTGGTGATCTCGGGCGTGAACCGGCGGGATACGCTGGGGCGGGGTCTGGGTTTCCTGCACGAGATGCCGGATCAGCAGGGTGTCGTCTCTGCCCTGTGCCCCTCGATTTCCGTCAACAGCCCCGAGGCGCTGGAACCGGCGCTCGACCAGGCCTTCGCGCTGATGTTCGCCGACGGGCCGGGGCCGGTGCATTTGCAGATCCCCCTCGACGTGATGGGGCTGGAGGCGCCCGCGCCCCTTGCCGCGCCTGCGCCGCTGCCGTTTCCCTCTCCGTCCCCGGACGGGGTTGGGCTTGCCGTGTCGCTGCTGGCGGCAGCCGGACGCCCGGTCATTCTGGCAGGCGGCGGCGCACGGCGGGCGGACGCCGCGTTGCGGATGCTGGCGGAGCGGCTGGATGCGCCGGTGGTCCTGACCACCAATGCGCGCGGGCTGATGCATGGCCATCCGCTTGCGGTGCCGGCCTCGCCCAGTCTGGAGGGCGTGCGTGACCTGATCCGCGCCAGCGACCGGGTGCTGGCCGTGGGGAGCGAGAGCGGCGCGACCGATTACGACATGTATGATCTGGGCGGGATGCCGGACCTGTCGGGGATGATCCGCATCGACGCCTCGCTGCGCCAGTTGGCGCGCCATCCCGCCGCCGTGCGCCTGCACGATTTCGCCGAAACCGGGATGCCGACCCTGTGGCGGAGCCTGACGCAGAAAACCGGCGACGGCGCGGCGCGGGCACGGGCGGCGCGAACCGCCGCCCGTGCCGAGCTGCCGGGGCTTTCGCTCGCCTTCCCGGCGCAACTCGCCATCGTCGAGGCGATCCGCGACGGCCTGCCCGGCGCGATCATCGTGGGCGACAGCACCCAGCCTGTCTATGCCGGCAACTTCTGCCATGACCACGACCGTCCCGGCGGATGGTTCAACGCGGCGACGGGCTATGGCGCTTTGGGCTATGCGCCGGGCGCGGCGGTCGGCGCGGCGCTGGCTGAACCCGGCGCGCCGGTGGTCTGCCTGATCGGCGATGGCGGCTTGCAGTTCAGCCCCGGCGAATTGCGCACTGCCGTCGATGAGGGTCTGCCGATCACATACATCGTCTGGAACAACGCCGGCTTCCGCGAGATCGCCGACGCCATGACGGGCGCGGGCGTGCCGGTCCTTGGCTGCGACCCCAGCCCCTTGCGGATGGAGCCCTTCGCCGCCGCCTGCGACCTGCCCTTTGCCTCGGTCGCGGCAGAGCCGGGTGCCTTGCGCGCGGCGCTGGCCGAGCCGCAGACCGGGCCGAGGATGATCGAGGTGCGCGCGGGCTGATCTCCGCCGGCGATGCCCCGGAAGAAATCGGTCCTTAGCTGATCTGTGCGAAGGTTTTCGCAAACTCCGGCGGGTGCTGTCTCGCCATCCGCTTCCATTTGATCAAATTATCGGCCATAAGGGGCGCCGGAACACGAGGACCCCGCATGACCGACCCGATCGCAGGTGTGCCGCTGAAGCGGCTGAAGCATTTCGCGGCGCGTGAGGCGCGGCGTTTCGCGCATGGCCGGCCGAAATCGCAGTCGGCGCAGGCGGCGGCGGGGGTCTTTCTCGACGGCGTGCCGATGCACTGGATGAAGGACTGGCCGATGCCCTTCCTGCCGCTGGTGGCAAAGGCGCGGGGCGCGCGGATCACCGACATCGACGGGTTTGAGATCGACGATTTCTGCCTTGGCGACACCGGCAGCATGTTCGGCCATTCCCCCGAACCGGTGGCGAAGGCGATCCGTCACCAGGCCAGGCGGGGCCTGACCTATATGCTGCCGACCGAGGATGCTCTGGAGGCCGGGCGGCTGCTGAACGAGCGCTTCGGCCCCTTCCGCTGGCAGATCGCGACGACGGCCACGGATGCCAACCGCTTTGCCATCCGCGTCGCCCGGGCGGTGACGGGGCGGCCGAAGATCCTCGTCTTCAACGGCAGCTATCACGGCACGGTCGACGACGCGATGGTCGAACTGCGGGAGGGCCGCACCGTCACCCGCCCCGGTCTGATGGGTCAGGTAACGGACCTGACCCTCGGCGCGATTGCCTGCGAATTCAACGACCTGGCCGCTGTCGAGGCAGCGCTGAAGGCCGGCGAGGTCGCGGCCGTCCTGACCGAGCCGGTGATAACCAACTCTTGCATGGTGCTGCCGGATGCCGGCTTCCACGACGGCCTTCGCACCCTTACCCGCCGCTATGGCGCACTGCTGATCATCGACGAGACGCATACGATCTCTTCCGGCCTTGGCGGCTATACCCGTGTGCATTCGCTGACCCCCGACATGTTCGTCGTCGGCAAATGCGTGGCGGGCGGGATTCCGACGGCGGTCTGGGGGATGACGGCGGATCTGGCCGTGCGCTATGACGCCGCCAATGCTGCCCGCGCAGCCGGCCATTCCGGCATGGGCACCACGCTTTCGGCCAACCCGATGCAATTCGCCTGCCTGCGCGCCAATCTGGCCGAGGTGATGGTGCCCGACGCCTATGCCCACATGGAAAAGGGGGCGGAACGCCTGTCGGCGGGTCTGCACGCCCATATCGAGCGTGTTGGTGCCCCCTGGCATGTCGTCCGTGTCGGTGCGCGGGTGGAGTTCATCTGCGCCCCCGGCCCCCTGAAGAACGGCACCGAGGCCGCCCGCGCCCACCAGCCGGAGTTGGAGGCCGCGATCCATACCGGCCTTCTGAACCGGGGTTGCCTGATCGCGCCCTTCCACAACATGATGCTGGTCAGCCCCGCCACGCGGAAGCGCCAGATCGACCGTCTGACCGCCGCCTTCGGCGAAATCCTGACCGAACTTTTCGAGACGCAAGAATGACCGCCACCATCAGCCCTTCGGGCTCCGTTCCGGCCGAGGCCGAAGCCTTCCTGGACGCATATCCCGAGATCGAGGCCTTCGACATCGTTTTGCACGATGCGAACGGGATCGGTCGGGGAAAGATCATCCGGCGGCATGAGCTTTTGTCATTCTATAAGAACGGCCGGCATCTGCCCATCTCGATCCTCGGCCTCGACATCTGTGGCGAGGATGTGCATGAGACGGGTCTGATCTGGGATCAGGGCGACGGCGACCTGCGCGCCTGGCCGATCCCCGGCAGCCTCGTTCCGCTGCATGGCACCAACCCGCCGCGCGGCGAGGTACTGATGTCGATGTATGATCTCGACGGAAACCGCATGTCCTCGGACCCGCGCCATGCGCTGCAACGGCAGGTCGATCTGCTGGCGGGCGAGGGGTTGAAGGCCTGCGGGGCGTTCGAGCTGGAATTCTTCCTGCTCGCCAACCAGCGTGGACCGGACGGCAAGGTGCAGCCGGCGCGCGACGTGCTGGACGGCCGCGCCTCGTCGAAGACCGAGGTCTACAGCGTCGACCACCTGCACGGGATGCTGCCCCTGTTCTCCGACATATACGCCGGGGCGGAAAAGGCAGGCATCAAGGCCGAGACGATGATCAGCGAATATGCCCCCGGGCAATATGAGTTGACGCTGCATTACCGCGAAGACGTGCTTCAGGCCGCCGACGATCTGATGCGGCTGAAGCGGATCGTCCGTGCACAGGCGCGGGCGCATGGCGTGACCGCCTGCTTCATGGCCAAACCGGTCGAGGCCTATGCGGGGTCGGGGATGCACTTCCACGTTTCACTGCTGGACGGCGGGGGCGGGAATGTCTTTGTCGAGGCGGAAGAGGGGGTCTGGAACCCGACCATCCTCCATGCGCTTGGCGGGCTGAAACAGACGATGGGCGAATCCATGCTGGTTTTCGCGCCGCACGCCAATTCCTGGCGGCGGTTCGCGGCGCAGAGCTATGCGCCGGTTTCGCCAAGCTGGGGGGTAAACAACCGCTCGGTTGCGCTGCGGATTCCGGCGGGCGACATCCGCGCCCGGCGGATCGAGCATCGCCCGGCGGGCGTCGACGCCAACCCCTATCTGGTGGCCGCGACGGTGCTCGCCGGTATCCGCAAGGGCCTGGCCGAGCGCATCGACCCCGGCCCCGAGACCACGGGAAACGCCTATGCTGAAACCGCCGGGGCCACGCCGATCCCGGTCGACTGGCGGTCCGCCATCGTGGCGGCGCAGGGTTCTGGCTTCCTGAAGGACGCGCTCGGCGAGGACATGCACCGCACCTTCACCGCGATCAAGGCATCGGAATATGCCCGCGTCGCGCGCACGGTATCCGAGGTGGACTTCGACCTCTACCTGCACACGGTCTGATCCGAAGCCACCGGCGGGACCACGCCAGAACGGGTGGTGTCAGTGGCCTGCATGACAAACGCGCCCTGCGGTTATCCGGGGGCGAGCGGCGCGGGTGCGGGATGTGCCACCCCGGCGGCGCGGCGGTGCCATCAGATTGCCACGTTCCCGGACGAGCGTCGGGCTATGCGTATTCCGACCCTCCTCTTCCTGACCTCACTGGCCGTCGCGGCCTTTTCCGGCACGAATGCCGGGGCAATGACGGATCTCAGCCTGCTGGCGGGCGTCAGCGCCGTCGCCGCCCTGATCCTGATGCTGGCGAACGAGCCGGAGGCCCCCACGCGCGACATTCGGGGCCGTGAGGTCCGGGCGCCGCAGCGTGCCGGACGGCGGTCGGGCGAAAAGCGGATGGTGCTGGTCGACGGGTCCAACGTGCTGTGGTGGCGGGACGGGGCGGCCTCGATAGATACGCTGCGGGCGGTGGTCAGGGTCTTGCGGGCGCAAGGCATGGTGCCGCTGGTGGGCTTCGATGCCAATGTAGGCTATGTGGTCAGTGACAGCTGGCGCGATGCGCGGGCGATGGCGCGGATGCTGGGTCTGCCGGCGTCGCAGGTCTCGGTCGCGCCGAAGGGCACGCCCGCCGACCCGCTGCTGATCGCCGAGGCGCTGCGTCTCGACGCACCCATCGTCACCAACGACCGCTATCGCGAATGGCTGGCGACCTGGCCGCAGATCGCGGCGCCCGGCTTTCTGATCCAGGGGTGTTTCGCCGAGGGCGCGCTGGTCCTGAACCTGCCCGAGTTCGGGGCGGTGTCCGGAGGCCTGCCCCTCGCCGCCTGATCCGCGGGCGGTCAGGCGGTAACGCGCTCCGCCTCGGCCACCGCGAGGTCGGCCATCCGCAGGATCGCCGCGCGGCTGTCGGCCACGGCGATGAAGCGCCCGTTGTGACAGAAGCGCGCGCCCTCGACCCCCGAGGCGAGTTCCAGCGCGCGGTCGGTCAGGCCGGCCCAGGCCGCGGGCAGATCGGCGCGCTGCTCGAACCCGTCGTCGTTCAGCCGGATGCCGGTCAGCGCCCAGTCCTTGTCGCGCGGATGAATGACGAACAGCAGCCGGTCCGCCCCCGCCCGCACCACCGCCGAGCGGAAGGGCATCCCCGCCGGCAGTTCCAGCACCCGGCCCGTGCCCGCCGCCGCGATGGCGGCCAGCACCACCGCCTCGGCCCGGAGCTTCGCCGCCTTGCGCGCGATCGCCGCCCCGACGAAGGTGCGCGCGATGGAGAGCGCGCTGTCGAAGGCACGATCCTCGGCCCCCTCGGCCCGGTCGTCGAAAACCGGCTTCAGGCTTTCCAGCAGCATCGGCAGGGTCAGATCGGCCAGAGGGCCGGCGATGCCAGGGTCCAGCGCGCCGTTGTCCATCAGATCGACCGGCAGGACGAAGCTTTGGTCGAACTCGGCATGGATCGTCGCGACTGCCGTTTCGGGCAGTCCGAGCGCGCGCAGATAGGCGTGGCCGAAATGCCGCCAGACGAGGCCGAAAGAGCTGTAGGGCCGTCCGTCCTCGCGCAGGGGCGCGCCACGCTGGTGATGATCGAAGACCCCCGCCTCCGGGTCGTAGGCGCGGCCCACATCGTAGATGATCCGGTCGGGGCCGGGGGTGAGCCAGGCCTCGTCCCGCGACCGCACCAGGCGGGCGGCCGGGTAAAGCCGGGTCAGCACCACCGAGGACAAAAGCTCGTCGGCATGAAACCCCCCGGAGTGGGTGACCAGAAAGACGGGGGCGGCAGTCATGGGCTAAAACCTTTCGAACCAAACACCTTGCGGGCCGGTCCGGTCCCGGGTTGCCCCGCCCCCCGGTCTTCCCGTTGTCTCAAACACTTGACATCAACCATTGCCTGCCCCGGAAGAGGCCCCGGGATCGGCGGAATTTGTTCGGCGGGCGGCAGAGGTGCCGTCGGCAACTGCGCCCATCACCGGGCCCGGATGTGAGCCGGGCTGAAGCTGGCGCTACGTTGCATGAATTTCCAAATGAAATCAACGCCTCTCATGCCGTCTCTACGAGATTTTTCACCGACATCGGGCAGAGGGCATTCGGCAGGCCGTTTCCCCGCCAATGGCGAGGAATCCGGCGTTTCGTCGGGGCAGGAACGGTGGCAGGCAGGACCTGACCATCCGCTACGGCCTCCGCTGTGAACTCTGGTGGATCTCGCCTGACGATGCTGCTTC
>JAATGA010000161.1 GCA_015654855.1 Rhodobacterales bacterium | reverse complement strand
GGACCTGATCGTGATCGCCTGCGGGCTGGACGCCAATTCGGTCGACCCGCTTGCCCGGATGCAGGCCACGCCCGAGACCTTCCGCGCCATGACCGCCACGATGAAGGCCCTTGCCGCCGGGCTTTGCGGCGGGCGGCTGATCGCGGTGCATGAGGGCGGTTATTCCGAGGTCGAGGTGCCCTTCTGCGGCCTGGCCGTGGTCGAGGAACTGGTGGGGCAGCGGACAGAGGCCGTCTCGCCGCTGCTGGAGTGGGCGGAACTGCAACAGCCCGCCGGGGATATGACCGCAGGCCAGCGGGCGCGGCTTGAGGCGCAGGCGCGCGCGGTCTTCGGCTGAGCGGTCGCCACCGTCTGCGTTGCCTTCGCCCGGTGGCGCGGCTATCCCACCGGGGCGAAACCGGCACGCGGGAGGGGATGCGATGAAGGTCTGGATTCTGGGTAGCGGGCTGATCGGCGGCGGATGGGCGGCGGCTTTCGCGGGCGCGGGGCACCAGGTCACGGTGATCGACCCCGATCCCAAGGCCGAGGCGCGGCTGGCGGAGCTTTGGGTCCGGGCGATTCCGCCGATGGCGCGGCTTGGTCTCGCGCCCGCCGATACCGGTTTGCCGGGAGTCGCGGCGCAGGCCGGCGATGCCGGGGACGCCCCGGATTGGGTGCAGGAAAGCCTGCCCGAGGATCTGGCGCTGAAGCAATCCGCGCTTGGCGGTCTGGAGCCGTTTCTGACGCCCGGGACCATCGTCGCCTCCTCTTCCTCCGGCCTGTCGCCGGACGATATGGCACGCGACATGGGCCACCCGGGCCGGCTGATCATCGCGCATCCCTGCAACCCGTCCTATCTGATGCCGGTGGTCGAGTTGTGCGGGGGCAGCGCCACGCCCGACGCCGTTCTGGCGCGGGCGACGCAGGTTTTCGGGGCGATGGGCAAGACGGTTTTGCGGATGAACCGCATCATGCCGGGCCATCTGGTCAACCGTCTGCAAGCCGCCTTGTGGCGCGAGGCGGTCTATATGGCCGCCGAGGGGGTGGCCAGCCTTGGCGACATCGAAAAGGCGGTGACGCAGGGCTTGGGTCCGCGCTGGTCGATCATCGGGCCATCGACGGTGTTCCATGTCTCGGGCGGGGACGGCGGCATGGCGCGGTTCCTGACCGCGCTCGGGCCGGAGTTCGAGCGGTGGTTCGCGACCCTCGGTCAGCCGCGCCTGGATGCGGCGACGGGCGAGGTGCTGATCCGCGGCATGGCCGAGGCCGACCCTCGCCCGGTGGCCGAGATCGCCGCCGAGCGCGACGAGAACCTCGTGCGGGTGCTGAGCTTTCTGCGCTCGGCCGAAGGGCCGGTCCGCGCGGGCTGATCGCCTCCGGCGGTTCCATGGGCCGCATGTCCGCCGTGCCGGGCGGCCTTGCGCCGGGTGCGGTTCCGGGCAACCCTGCCAGGCGAACCAAGGGGGGACGGGCCCATGACCGACAAGACCATCCTGATCACCGGCGCGGGCAGCGGCATCGGCCGCGCCACCGCCCTGCGCTTTCTGGCCGGGGGCTGGCGGGTAGCCTTGGCCGGGCGGCGGATCGAGCCGCTGGAGGAAACCGCCGTGCAATCGGGCCTGGCGGAGCGGGCGCTGATCCTGGCGATGGATGTGGCCGATCCGGCTTCGGTCGAGGCGGGCTTTGACCGGCTGGCGCGCGACTGGGGGCGGTTGGACGTTCTGTTCAACAACGCCGGGCGAGGTGCGCCTGCGGCGCCCATCGACGAGATCGCGGTCGCGGACTGGCTGGCGGTTTCCGCGACCAATATCACCGGCATGTTCCTGTGCGCCCGCGCAGCCTTCGGCCTGATGCGGCGTCAGGCTCCGCAAGGCGGGCGGATCATCAACAACGGCTCGATTTCCGCCCATGCGCCGAGGCCGGGGTCGGCGCCTTATACGGTGTCGAAACATGCGGTGACGGGGCTGACGAAGACGCTCGCGCTGGATGGCCGGGCCTTTGGCATCGCCTGCGGGCAGATCGACATCGGCAATGCGATGACCGAAATGGCGGTGCCGATGGCGCGAGGCATTGCCCAGGCCGACGGCGCGATCCGGGTCGAGCCGGTGATGGAGGTTGCCCATGTCGCCGATGCGGTCCTGCATATGGCCGGGCTGCCGCTGGAGGTGAACATCCCCTTCCTGACGATCATGGCGCGCGACATGCCCTTTATCGGGCGCGGCTGAGCGCCCCCGTCGCAAAGCCGTCACTGGACGGCGCGGGTGGCGGCGGGCAGATTGCGCGTGTCGCCGACGGAGGGGAATCCATGACAGACCGCCTTGCCGCCTTTGCCAGACCGGGCCGTTTCCGGCGCGGCAACCTGCACACCCATTCCACCCGATCCGACGGGATCCTCAAACCGGAGGAGGTCTGCCGCCGCTATCGGGCCGAGGGCTATGATTTCATCGCCCTGACCGACCATTTCGTCGGGCTTTACGACTATCCCGTCACCGATACGACCGGGTTCCGGGGGGAGGGGTTCACGACGATCCTCGGGGCCGAACTGCATTCCGGCGCGCAGGAGAACGGGGCGCTGTGGCATATCCTGGCGGTCGGGCTGCCGGCGGATTTCGCGCCCCCGAACGCCCCGCATTTCCGCCCCGTGCCGGGGATGGAGACGGGGCCGCAGATCGCCGCCCGCGCGGTGGCGGCGGGGGCCTTCGTCGCCATCGCCCATCCGCAATGGTCGGGGCTGACGGTGGCCGACGCGCGGTCCCTTGCCGCCGCCCATGCGGTCGAGATCTACAACCACGGCTGCGCCATGGGCTGCGACCGGCCCGACGGCGCGGGAATCGCCGATGCGCTGCTGACCGAGGGGCGGCGGCTGACGCTGATCGCCACGGACGACGCGCATTTCCACGAGCCCGACCACTTCGGCGGCTGGGTCATGGTCAAGGCCGAGGAGAACACGCCCGAGGCCCTGCTCGCCGCGCTGAAGGCCGGGGCCTTTTATTCGACGCAAGGACCCGAACTGCGCGATGTGCGGATCGAGGGCGGCAGGATCGTCGTCGAATGCTCCGCCGCGCGGGGGATCGTCTTCCTCGGCGCGCCGCAGGATGCGACGAGTGTGCAGGGAGCTTCGCTGACCCGGGCGGAGATCCCGGTGAACCGGTTCGCGGATTCCCCCTTCGTTCGGGTGTCGGTCATCGACGCGGCCGGAAAGCGGGCCTGGTCGAACCCGCTGTGGCTGCGGTAGGGGCAGGTTGCCGGCCGCCGGGGGCGCTTCGCCCCCCGGCCCCCCCGAGGATATTTGTGCAGAGAGGATGGGGGCAGGAAGGTCGCGGGGGGAGGGCGGCTATCAGCCCTCGCCCGCGAGGGCGGCGGCGCAGCCGGTCAGGGCTGCGAAATCGTCCTCGACCATGGCCACCGAGAAATCTTCCATGAAGGTGGCGAAGCGGCCCTTGTCGCGGAAGGCCGCGGCGAAGGTCGGGCCGCAGAGCAGGGGTTCCATCGCGCGGGCGACGCCGCCGATCAGGAAGATACCACCGAAGGGAAGGTGCGTCAGCGCGAGATTGCCGATCACCGTGCCGAGAAGGCGCGTGAAATGCGCGCCCGCCTCGGTGGCGACGGGATCGCCGGCGGCGATGGCGGCGGGGATCTGCGCGGCGGGCAGATCGGCGGCGGGGTGTTCGGGGGGCAGGCCGGCCTCGGCCGCGGCAAAGGCGTAAAGCCGTTCGAGACCGCGGCCCGACAGCACATCCTCGACGCCGGGAAAGCCATGTGCGGCCTCGACGAAATGGGCGAGCGCCAGATCGGTTTCGGTGCGGACGGGCATGTTGACATGGCCGCATTCCGAGGGCGGCACGATGCGGAAGCGCCCTCTGTCATGCACGGGGGCCGCGTTGAAGCCGGTGCCGACGCCCACGACCAGCATGTCGCCGCCCTGTTTGCGCGGGCCGGGGATCAGGTCGCGCAGGCTGGAGGGCGCGATATGACCCAAGGCATGGCCCTGGGCCTGCAGGTCGTTCAGGATCGCCACCCGATGCGCCCCGGTCGCGCGCGTCAACTGGCCGCCGTCGATCACCCAGGAGAGGTTGGTCATCTCGGCCACGCCGTCGCGCACAGGTCCCGCCGCCGCGACGCAGGCGCCGTCGACGGCGACGATCCCCGCCTCGGAGAGGTAGCGGGTCAGGATCGGCTCCAGCCCCGGAAATTCGGCATTGCGGAATTTGGCGATCGTGTCAGGCAGCACCATCGTGCCCTCGGCAAGGGCGACACGGGTATTGGTGCCGCCGATATCGG
>JAATGA010000080.1 GCA_015654855.1 Rhodobacterales bacterium | reverse complement strand
TTGATGATCTCGGCGGCCTTGCCGGCCATGGTCATCGCGATCTTCTGCTTGCCCTCGTCCTTGTGCATGTTCAGCCGGTCGATCTCGGGCAGGCTGACCACCATGCCGAGCGCACCGCCGCGCGGGATGATCGTGGCCTTATAGACCGGATCGCATTTCGGCATGTTCATGCCGACGATGGCGTGGCCAGCCTCGTGGAAGGCGGTCTTTTCCTTCTGCTCTGCGGTCAGGACCATGCTGCGGCGCTCGGCCCCCATCATCACCTTGTCCTTGGCGTTTTCGAAATCGTCCATGGTGACGAAGCGGCGGCCGACGCGGGCAGCCATCAAAGCCGCCTCGTTGACCAGGTTCATCAGATCGGCGCCCGAGAAGCCGGGCGTACCGCGCGCGATGGTGCGCAGGTCGACATCCGGCCCCAGCGGCACTTTGCGCGCATGGACGTTGAGGATCTTTTCCCGGCCCTTGATGTCTGGGTTCGGGACATGGATCTGCCGGTCGAACCGCCCCGGGCGCAGCAGCGCCGGGTCGAGCACGTCCTTGCGGTTGGTGGCCGCGACGATGATCACGCCCTCGTTGGCCTCGAACCCGTCCATTTCGACCAGAAGCTGGTTCAGCGTCTGTTCGCGCTCGTCGTTGCCACCGCCGATGCCGACACCGCGCGCCCGGCCCACGGCGTCGATCTCGTCGATGAAGACGATGCAAGGGGCGTTCTTCTTGGCCTGTTCGAACATGTCGCGCACGCGGGATGCGCCGACGCCCACGAACATTTCCACGAAGTCGGAACCCGAGATGGTGAAGAAGGGCACACCCGCCTCGCCCGCGATGGCGCGGGCGAGCAGGGTCTTACCGGTGCCGGGGGGGCCGACAAGCAGCGCGCCCTTCGGAATCTTGCCGCCGAGACGCGAGAACTTCTGCGGGTTGCGCAGGAATTCGACGATTTCCTCAAGCTCTTCCTTGGCCTCGTCGATGCCGGCCACATCGTCGAAGGTCACACGGCCATGCTTTTCGGTCAGCAGCTTGGCGCGAGATTTACCGAAGCCCATGGCGCCACCGCGCCCGCCGCCCTGCATCCGGTTCATGAAGAAGATCCAGATGCCGATCAGCACAAGGAAGGGCAGCCAGACGCCGAGCAGCGACATGAAGCCGGACTGCTGTTGCGGGTTCGCCTGCACGTCGACACCCTTGGCGATCAGACGGTCCGCGACATCCTCGTTCTCGGGTTTGATCACGGTATACTGGTTGCCGTCCTTGGTGCGGACGTTGATCCGCTCGCCATCCAGCACGACGCCGGCCACCTCGCCGCCATCTGCGCGCTTGATGAATTCCGAATAAGACAGCGGCGAGCGCGATGTCATCGACGTCTGCCCGCCCGAGAAAAGCTGGAACAGCGCGAAGATAAGCAGGAAAAGAACCACCCAGAAGGCGATGTTGCGTGCGTTGCCCACGTAAACCTCTCGTCTGCGCGCGACCTGTCGGGGCGGTCGGCGGTGTTTTCCCCAAGATAGTCATTCGAGCGGGGGGTTCAATGCGATAAGATGAACTCTGCCAGGCTGTCACAGGTCCTGGCCACCCATCCGGCCGGTTTTCCGGCCAGAGGGGCCGCGATCAGCCGCGTGCCGCTCCAGATCGCCGGGGTGACGATCAGCACATCGCGCGGCAGACCGGTCATGCGCCAGTCGGGCAAGAGGCGCAGCCCCTCGGGGCCGAGCGCGCGGATCTCGCCTCCCTGCTCCGGCGGGCCTGTGACGATCCAGCGGCGGTCCCACAACCCATGGGCCAGGTCCCCGACGGCGCGGGGTTCCCGGCACAGGTGGATTTCCCCGGTCGTCACCCGCATCCGGCACCCGGCGAGGGTGGCGTCTCGCCCCTTCGCCGCTGCCTCGGTCAGCCGGGCCAGATCGCCCGAGCGGGGCGCATATTCCTGACGGTTCAGCCAGCGGATCGCTGCGGACAGCAGTCGTCGGGCGCTGTCGGCGGGCAGCGCCGCGAATCCCGCGCGGTCCAGCCGCAGGGCACCCGCAACCTCGACCCCGATGCGGGCGAGGTCGGCCGCCAGGGCCTGGCGCAACGCCTCTTGCGCAGAGGCGAGATGCCTGGCGCTGGCCGCGATGCCGGCGGCGCCGATCCCCAGCGGAGCCAGCGCCGCCAGCGCGGCCCGCGCGCGGACGCGCAGGAAACGGGGATCGGCGTTCATCGGGTCCTCGCGCCAGGTCAGGCCGCGCGCGGCCATCCAGTCGCGCAACTCGCCCCGGCTGCGATCCAGCAGCGGGCGACGGAATGTCGCATCCCCGACACGCCATTCGGGCCGCATCCCCGCCAGCCCGTCGAGGCCGGCGGCCCGCGACAGGCCCATCAGGAAGGTTTCCGCCTGATCCTCGACGGTATGGGCGACGCCGATCCAGGACAGGCCCTGCCGCGCCGCCCAGTCGGCCAGCAGCCCATAGCGCACCGCCCGCGCCGCCGCCTCCAGGTTGCCCGGCACCTCGCCGTGGTCCCAGGGCAGAACCTCATGCGCAACGCCAAGCGATGCACAGACCACCGCCACGAACTCCGCCTCCTCGCCAGATCCGGGGCGCAGGCGATGATCCACCGTCACGGCGCGCAGGCGGGCGGGCTGCCCGGCCCCGGCGAAAAGATGCAGCATCGCCATGGAATCGCCGCCGCCGGATACGGCAAGGCCCACGATCCCTTCAGGATCGCGGGCCAAAGCCGCCGCCACCGTTACAGCCAGGTCGGGCGCCGCCAGCGGCGTCACTGGCACTGATAGCTCGCCATCGTGGTCTGCGCCTGTCCCGCCTCGGCCGAGCCGGGGAAACGGTTGCCCACCTCGGCCAGGGTCAGGCAGGCATCCGCGGTCTGACCCAACTCGCCCAGGACCTGGCCCAGGTTCAGCAGCGCCGGCGCCGCCCATTGCCCCGAGGGATCGACCGAAAAGGCGTCGACATAGGCACGCCCCGCATCGGCGGTATTGCCCGCCTTGCGCAGCGCATCCCCTTTCAGGAAATGCGCCTGCTGGGTCAGCGGGCCACCCGTGTAGGTCTTGGCAAAGGTATCAAAGAGCGTCGCAGCCCCTTGAAAGTCACCTTGATCGAGCACCCCCCGGGCCCGATCGAAATCCGTCTGTTCATTGACCGCAAGATCCGGCCCGCCCGAGGATGCGGGCTTGGAGGGGGGAGCAACCGGCGTGGCCGCCGCCCCGCCCGCGCCGCCGCCCAGGCTGCCCGTGATAGGAAGGTTGCCGACATCGCAGCCGGCTTCCATTTCGCACAGGCGGAATTCCAGATCGCCGATCCGATTGGTGCCGTCGCTGACGACGCGGTTCACCTTCATCTCGATCTGTTCCGCCTTGGCGGTGACGCGGCTGAGTTCGGCCTCGATGGCGTCCAGCCGTTCAAGGGCCGAACCGCCGGCGGCACCGTTGCCCGTGGCCCCGGTCGAAACCAGTTCGGACTTCAGCGAATTGAAATCGGCCGCCAGCCGCGTCAGTTCGGCGCGGATGTCGGCCAGCGTCTGCGCGTCCTGCGCCGCCGCCGGAAGCGGCAGAGCAAGCGCCAGCGCCAGGATCAGCCGGCGCAGCATGGCTTACGAACCCGCGCCGGCCGACAGCACCGTGACGGCGCGGCGGTTCTGGGCAAAGCAGGCTTCCTCGGCGCAGACGGCGATCGGGCGCTCCTTGCCGTAGGAGACGGTGCGCATCCGGCTCGGCTGGACGCCCTGGCTGATCAGGAAGTCCTGCGCGGCCGAGGCCCGGCGGGCGCCGAGCGCAAGGTTGTATTCCCGCGTGCCCTGTTCGTCGGCATGACCTTCGATGATGATCGCATATTGGGGATTGCCCTGAAGCCATTGCGCCTGGCCTTGCAGGGTGGTGCGCGACTCGGGCGAGAGCGTCGACTGGTCGACCGCGAAATGCACCCGGTCGCCGACCCGCTGGTTGAAATAGGCGATGGATTTCGGATCGTTCGGATCACCCAGGCCGGTGGTGCCCACGCCCGAGCCATACATGCCGCCGTTGCCCCCCGCCCCGCCGGCACCGCCCGCGCCGTAGCGGTCGGGGTTCTGACAGGCGGCCAGCCCGAAGGCGGCGACGACGAGAAGAGCCTTGGGAAGAAGCGACATGCGATACTGTCCTCTGTATCTTGTGGCACGGGGCATGATTTACCCCATCATAGCAGCAGCGCCCCGCCGGGGAAATCCGGCGGGGCGGTAAAAATCACGGCAAAAGCGGCGACCAGGCTGGATCCGAGGCGGCGGTTTCGGTTTTCACCTGTTTCAGGTTGCGCCCGGTGATGTCCACCGAATACAGCGCCGACTGCCCGCCCGCGCCCGCGCCTTCGCGCATGAACATCACGACCCGTCCGTTCGGCGCCCAGCTCGGGCCCTCGTCCAGATAGGATGCGGTCAGCAGACGCTCTTCCGAACCGTCGGTGCGCATCACGCCAATGTGGAACCGGCCGGCGTTCTGTTTGGTGAAGGCGATCAGGTCACCGCGCGGCGACCAGACGGGGGTTCCATAACGCCCGTCCCCGCCGGAGATGCGCGTCGCCTCGCCGCCCGCGGCCGACATGACATAGATCTGCTGCCCGCCCGAGCGGTCGCTTTCAAAGACGATCTTGCTGCCGTCCGGGCTGAAGCTCGGCGCGGTCTCGATCGACGGCGCGTTGGTCAGTTGCCGCATCGAGCCGCCGGCGATGTCCATCGAATAGATGTCGGTGTTGCCGCCACGCTCCAGACTGAAGACCACGGTCCGCCCGTCGGGCGAAAAGCGCGGGGCGAAGGTCATGGTCCCCGGCGCCTCCTGCAAGGCGCGGGTCGACAGGTCCCCGACGTTCATCAGATAGATGCGCGGGAAGCCGGATTTATACGAGGTGAACAGGATCCGGTCCCCCGTGGGCGAAAAGCGCGGCGCCAGCACGATCGAGGCGCTGTCGGTCAGATACTGGACGTTGGCACCATCGTAATCCATCACCGCCAGGCGTTTCGCCCGTTTGTCCTTCGGCCCGGTTTCCGAGACGAAGACCACGCGGCTGTCGAAATAGCCGCTTTCGCCGGTGATCCGGCTGTAGACCGCATCGGCGGCCTTATGCGCCATCCGCCGCCAGCCCTGGCTGGTGCCGGCGAATTGCAGCCCGTCGAGTTCGGCCCCCGAGAACACGTCGTAGACGCGGAATTTCACCACCAACCGCCCGCCGGCATTCGAAACCGCCCCGGTGATCAGCACCTGGGCGTTGATCGCCTGCCAGTCGGGATAGCTGACCGGCGCATCGAAAGAGGTGACGCGGGCGATATGCGCGCTCGACGGGATCTCGCGGAACAGGCCCGTGCCGGTCAGGTCGGCGGCGATCACGCGGGTGACGTTCTTCGCCGCCTCGGCCGAGGCGCCGCCCTCGGGGATGAAATCGGCGATGGCGAAGGGCATCGGCTCGATCACCGGATTGTCGAGCACGATCCGTGGCGCGGCAAAGCCCGGCGCGACATAGCCGCCGATCAGCGCCACCGCCATCACGGCGGCCGAAGCCATGGTCTTGAACATTTTCATCTGGGCCTCACGCGGCTTGCGGATACGGGAAATGTAGCGCGCGAGCGCGCCACGGTCAGGGGAAAGCGACGCAAGTCGCGTCACGCGGCGGGGCTTCGCCGAAAGGGGGGGCGGACTCATGGTGCGGCCCCACCGGCATCCGTGCCCTTTGGCTCGGCGGGCGTCGCCTTGATCACCACCGGCAGGATGAAGGCCGAGGGCTTGCCTCGCAGCGCCTCGGGCACATCAAAGCCCGTCGCCGCGCCACAATCCATCAGACGGGCGCGCAAACCGGCCAGCAGCGCCTCGCGCTCTTCGCCCTGGACGCTGGCATCGCCAAGCCGGATCTCGTCGCCGACCGGCCGGCCTTCGGCGTCGAGGCCGACGCGCAGCTTCAGCGTGATCTCTTGCGTCGAAGTGTAGCGAACCCTGGACAGACAGGTCGAAATCTGGCGCTGAAGCGCCGCCTTTCCGGCGGCGTCGGCACTCTCCTCCGCCCGACCCGACAGGGGGACGGCAGACAAAGCCGCAGCGCAGATCAGCGACAGGATGGAAAATCTCATGAGCCCGCTCCTTTGCCCGGATCGAAGGTCAGTTCCAGATCGCGCCCGCTGCCCGCCGGCATGGGCAGCCCCTGCGCCCCGCAGCGCAGGATCGCCCGGCGCGCCGCCCGATATGCCTGGCT